>NZ_VEKZ01000005.1:0-109901 GCF_007681465.1 Siminovitchia fortis | reverse complement strand
GTAGCTATTTTAAGAAAAAGATAGATTAAGAGTAACTATGTCCAAAATTCGGGGGTTAATCCGTTATGAGTTCAAAGAAAGTAACAACTAAGTATCCGAAGAAATTAAACAAACACTTGGACGGAGAGCTAGTCTCTGTTAAATCCAAGATTTAGTACGACCGCCATCTCATTTTGTTTCTAGTTCCTTAATACGCAAATACAAGACTTTTAACAGGGCATTCTCATTGGAGATGCTCCTTTTTTCATTTTCCTGAAGCTGGAATGGATGCTTTCCACGGCGTTCGCCTTCTATCACGATTTCAAGTCCTAATAATTCCTTGTTCATCTCTTTTGAAAAATATAGATATTAAACGTGGCAGATTTTAAATGAAGCAGCTGCAGCATGCAATGTTCCCGGACCGATCGGGACCCGTACTTTAAGAAAGACTTTTGGTTATCATTTCTATCAAGAGCATAAAGATGTTGCTATGCTGTAAAAGATTTTGGTCATTCTTCGCCATCCGTCACGCTGCGATATATCAGGACTCGGCCGGCACTTTTACCTTTCCTCCTGGCTTCCCTTATGGAATACGCCGAAGCGATCCCATGCCGCTTCTATTTTTTCAAGGCGGGATTCGGCCTCTTTCATCCTTTCTTTCCCGACACTGACGACAAGCGCGTTGATCAGGCTGAGCGGAGCGGTGAAAGAATCAATAAATGTCGGCATCTGGCTTGTTGCAGTCAACACGACATCGGCATGGCGGATTAATGGTGAAAGCAAGCTGTCTGTGATACAAATGGTCTTCGATCCTCTTTCTTTGGCAAAGGCGAGCGTCTGAATGGTACTGTTCGTATAACGCGGAAAGCTGATGCCGATGACTACGTCCTTTTCGTTGAGATTGTACAGTTGCTCAGAAAGATTTTCGATGGAACGAACCATCTCTGCATTTCCCAGAATAATGTTTAAATAGTATTGCAGGAAGATGCCCAACGCTGCAGCACTCCGGTTGGCGGCGATATATATTTTGTTGGTATCCTGTAAAAGATCGACCGCCTGATAAAATTTTTCAATGTCCAGCTTTTCCATGGTTGATTTTATATTTTCCATATCATCGTAAAAGATGTCATATATCCAGCGGTCCTGATCATTATACACATCGGTTGTCATCTTCAGCCTTTCGGCTGTGGTCAGCTGTTTTTGAATCGAGCTTTGCATCCGTGACTGCAGCTCAGGGTATCCCGAATATCCGAGAAAGGAAGCGAATCTCACAACCGTTGCTTCACTTACGCCGGCCTTTTTTGCCAGAGTAGCCACGTTAAAAAAAGGGACAACATTTGTGTTGTGTAAAATGAAATTGGCAATTTTTTTGTGGGATTTGCTCATTTCCGGGATTTTTTCCGCTATATGATTGTACACATTATCATTTTCCATTTCATACACCCTTAACTAAGCATTTTTCAAATCTCTCAAGTAAGGAATTTTCTTTCTTGTTTCGGGGATCAGATCAAAGTCAACTTTATGGATCAATATGTGCGCCTCCTTGGTTGGGGCTTCATCCAGCACTCTTCCGTCAGGGGCGACAAGCTTGCTTTTCCCGCAGCTCCCTTCAAATACGGTATTCACGCCTAAAACAAACACGGTGTTATCAAGGGCTCGTGCAGGCAGCTGTATATCCCATCTCGGTTCGGCGGGAATGCTCCAAACGGACGGTGCGACAATCAACTCGACCCCCTGCAATGCCAAGTGGCGGCTCGGTTCAGGAAACTCCATGTCATAGCATATCAAAACTCCAATTTTTCCTGCTGATGTTTGGATAGCTTCGTACTTTCTTTCCCCGGGTGAAAAGATATCTTTTTCCCTTCCCCATAAGAAAGATTTTCTGTAACAAGCCAGCAGCTTTCCGGATTTCTCAATGACAGCTGTGGCTATATAAAGGTCTTTTTCTTCTTTTTCAATAAAAGGCACGACTAACACCACGCCCAATTCCATTGCAAGTCTTTGAAACTGTGAAATAGCAGGTCCTTCCCGGTCTTCGGCCAAAATCCCGAATTCCTCTTTTGATAGGCGGTAACCGCTTTGCCAAAGTTCCGGAAGCGCGATGATCTGAGCGCCTTGTGCTGCCGCATTTCTAACCATCTTAAAAGCTGTATTTACGTTTTTCAGAGGTTGGTTCGGAACCGAATGCATCTGGACCGCAGCCACAAGAACGGACAATATGAACACATCCTTTTTCTTTTCATTAAAGATATTACATTTAACGCCATTATGCAATATTTATTACATTTTCGTTAAAGTGAGAAATTTTTATTTTAAATGGGTGTTAATGGGGTATAATGAAATAAACGTTTCATAGTATATAAAATTAGGAAATAAATATTACTTTAAAAGAGGTGCTTATGAGTGGCAATCAGTGAAAGAGGAATGGAGATCAAACGCTATACAGAAAAAACTTCGAAATCATTGGAGTTTTATAAGGAAGCATGTAAAGTCATGCCGGGCGGAACGACGGCCAATATTAAGTTTTTTGCACCTTATCCCATCGTCATGGATAAAGGAAAGGGGAGCCGCCTGTATGATCTGGATGGAAACGAATATATTGATTACCTGCTCTCCTATGGAGCATTGATTCTCGGGCACGGGCATCCCAGGGTACTTCAGGCGGTACAAGAGCAATTATATGATAACGGCACCTATTTATTCGGGACTCCGCACTTGCTGGAAGTCGAAATGGGAAGGAAAATTCAACAGTTTTATCCAAGCATCGAGCTGCTGCGTTTTACAAATTCAGGGACGGAAGCGACTTTGCTTGCGATTCGCCTGGCATACGCCTATACAGGAAAAAATAAAATCGCGAAATTTGAAGGCCATTACCATGGCGGATACGATCAGGTTTTAGTGAGCGTAAACCCGTCCATAGACGAAGCCGGCCATCCCCATCAACCGAGATCGGTTGCGGAATCCAAGGGGATGGACCAATATCACGAAGAACATACGGTTATTTTGCCGTTTAATGATTTGGATGCAGCTTCGGACATTCTGAAAAAAAGAAAGGATGAACTGGCTGCGGTCATTGTGGAGCCAATTCAAGGAGGATATATCCCGGCTGAGAGGAGTTTTATGGAAGGCCTTCGGAAATTGACGGAGGAATTGGACATTCTCCTCGTTTTTGATGAAGTCAAAACATGTTTCAGATTGGGACTTGGAGGAGCTCAGGAATATTACAGCATTAAACCGGATCTGACTGCACTTGGCAAGGCGGTCGGCGGAGGATACCCGATCGGCATTACAGGCGGAAAAAAAGATATTATGGAGGTAAGTCTTCCAAAAGCTGCTTCAGACGTGTTTGACAGCAGCCAAAGCAAACATTCCAATGCAAGGGACGTGCTTTTTCACAGCGGAACATATAACGGGCATCCCTCCATTTTGGCAGCGGGCCTTGAAACGATCGCGGTTTTGGAGGAAGAAATCAGCCAAATCAATGAGACAGCCGACAGATTGAAAACAGAGATCAGCAAGCTTTTTTTACAGCGGGGAATAGCGGTCCAGACATTGGGCATCGGTTCCATTTTCAATCTAATTTTCACTGAAAAAGAACAAATATTAAATTACCGTGATCTCCAAAGTGCCGACTTTGGTTTAAGGAGAGAATTGGATTTCCAATTAATAAATGAAGGAATCTATACAAAACCGTTGAACCGATACAGCGTTTCAAGTGCACATGGGCAGGAAGAAATTGATCAAACGTTGGAAGCCTACGATAAGGTGATCAAAAGGCTGTAATAATTGCTCCGCTTCTCGATGCAGAAGCGGAGCTTTTTTAAAAAAATTCATGCAAAACGGCAAACATTATTCATTTTTGAATAACCTTAAGCAGGTTTAATGAAAAAAACGTTATCATCTGCCCCTTTCATCGAGATATAGGAAAGTATATAATTTGACTAAAATTTTCTTTAGAAAAGTAAGCGTCTTGTCTAGCTTCAGCGCCTATCGACTAGCAGACTTCGCACCTCCTCCTACGATAAGTCAACATCGGCTCGTTCCTCGCCGTGTTTCCTTTATCTCGTCGGAGGCACTCCAGTCTGTACGTCGATGGGCAAGGCGCTTCCGCTTTTCTTATTTGGCACAAATCTTGCAAAATGTTTATGACAACGCTGTATTTCAGCGAATACCGTCAGCTTTTACCAGTACCTGTCCGGCACTTGTTCCTGGAAGGGTGTATGCTGCCGGGAACAACGTGCAGCCGGTTAACTATGGTAACTGCTGCGTGCTCTTTTGAAAAGAATTTATCGAAATTTTGGCTTTTTCAAAAATGAAAGCGATTCCCTTAAGGTGAAGCTGAAAAATCGGTTAAAGAGGGGGAGGATAGTGTTAAATGGAAGAAATGATTATAAGCCCTTGTGACGGAGTCCTGGTCACATTCCTTATCCAAGAGGACCTCAGCCAGAAACGCTGTAACACATTCTTTAAAATCAAGCAAAAGGATGATACCGTTCTGGAGATCAAAAAGACCTATCAAGGAAGAATTTTATCATTAGAGGTTCGGGAGGGGGAGGAAGTAGTCAAGGGCATGGTATTGGCGTATGTTGAGGAATATGCCCTCGAAATATAAGGGCAGCTAAATTCGTAAATAGGCCTTCTTGCTGAAATCATCAGCCGGATAGAAATTCCATACATCTAAAGGAGAATGCCCAAATGAGATTCAAAAAGTTCAGTTTGCTCGTATCAGCCTTGGCGTTTGTTCTGCTGGTTGCAGGTTGCGGAGGCAGCGGATCCGGCGGCAAGGATGAAAATGTGGTCAACATTCTAAACTGGTCTGAATACTTGCCAGAGGAACTAATCAAACAATTTGAAGAAGAGACAGGAATTAAAGTAAACTACAGTACAATCTCTTCCAATGAAGAGCTTGTCGCGAAGTTGAACGTTGGGAATGCCACTTATGATATAGCTGTCCCTTCGACTTATTTTGTTGAAGTGCTGATCAAAGAAGGCCAGTTGGAGAAAATTAACAAAGACAATATACCAAACTTGAAAAATATCGATGAAAAGTTCATGGGATGGGATTTTGATCCGGACGATGAATATTCTGTCCCGTACATGTGGGGAACAGAAATTATTGCATACAATGAGGATCTGGTAGATTTTGAAATAAAGAATTATAAAGATTTATTTAATCCTAAATTAAAAGACGGACTTGTCGTGCTGGATGATCCTCGGACAATGCTTGGTGCGATGCTGGAAATGCTCGGATATTCCGTAAACAGCACAAATGAAGATGAAATCATGAAGGCTGGGGAGGAATTGAAAAAGCTTATGCCGAATATAAAGGCATTCGACAGTGACAGCCCGAAAAACCTGCTTGTCAGCGGAGAAGTGAAAGCCGGAGTCGTTTACGGGGCTGAAGCAGCGCTGGCGATGAGGGAAAATCCAAGCATCAAAATGGTCATTCCTGAAGACCACTTGAGCTTGTGGCAAGACAACTTTGTCATTCCTAAAGATGCACCGCACAAAGAAAATGCAGAAAAATTTATCGATTTCATTCTTCGCCCTGAAATAAGCAAAGAAATTACAGTGGATTACCCATACCATAACCCGAATAAAGCAGCGCTTGAATTGCTCCCTGATGATATCCGGAAAGAGCTGGAATTGACAGATGAAGATTTCGAAAGAGGTGTCCATGCAAAGGATGTCGGGGAAGCGATCAAGTATTATGACCGCGCATGGTCTGAGGTTAAACAATAAAATATTTAAAATGGAAGTTGAAAAATTGAAGGAGTGGAAGCATGAGCAGCAAATCGTTGTGGAAAGCAACAGCAAATGATATGAAGAGAAGGCCTGTCCAGCAAGGCGAGGAAACATGTGACGTCGTCATCATAGGAGGAGGCTTCACCGGGCTTTCCGTTGCCTATCACCTGCAGCAAAGAAATGTGAAAACTGTAGTATTGGAATCCAATACCGTAGGATCCGGCGCAAGCGGAAGAAACGGCGGGGAAGTACTGATCGGCTATGTCATGTCCATGCAGGCGCTGGCTGAAAAATACGGCAGTGATGCTGCAAGGCAGATGTTTCAAATGTCATTGGACAGTATCGATCTGATTGAAAATATCATTAAGGAAGAAGACATCCAGTGCGATTTTTTCCGTAACGGGAACTTGCTTGCGGCATACAAGCCGTCACATTTGGATGGAATGAGGCGTGAACAGGAATTTTTATATAAAAACTATAACTTTGAAACAAAGATTGTGGAGAAGCAAGATATGCACACTGAAATGGACTCGGACTTTTACCACGGGGCCCATATCGATGAAAAAAGCGCCATTTTCCATCCGTTGAATTATTGTCTCGGTTTAGCAAATGCGGTGGAAAAATACGGCGGAACCATCTACGAACACTCGGAAGCGATTAACATCAAACGTGAATCTCATGATAGAGTGGTTGTAGAGACAAACAACGGCCGTATTATCGCCAAACAGGTCGGGATGTTCGTCAACGCTTATACGACCGATGTCCACAAGCTGATCAAGAAAGCGATTGTCCCGGTCGAAAGCATTGTTCTTGCGACCGAGACGCTTCCGGAAGACCTATGCAAGCAATTGATAAAGCATAACCGTGCTGCCTGTGATACGAAAAACCTGCTGTATTACTTCAGGCTGTCCGCAGACAACCGCATGGTATTCGGGGGATCGGGGCGTACGACAAGCAAACGGGATGCCCAAAGGCTTTTCGATAATTTACAAGCAGGCATGGTCGATGTCTTCCCGGCGCTAAAAGATGCCAAGGTGGATTACAAGTGGAGCGGAAAAGTAGGGTTTACCATTGAAAAGATCCCTTATATCGGCCAGTTGGATGACGGAACCCATTTTGCTTTCGGATACGCCGGGCATGGGGCTGCAATGTCCACCCTATTAGGCAAAATTGTAGCCATGAATATGCTCAATGAAGGGGATAAAAACAACCCTCTTGACCGTTCAAACCTGAAGCCTATCCCGTTTCACAGCATGAATGCTACCGGATTGGGGATGATGAAATATTACTTTAAGTTTTTGGATTATATTTCCTAAAGAGAAAGAAGGAAAACAACTATGATAAAACAATTGGATCTTGAGGGAACACCGCGTGAAATAGGCGAAAAGCATGGCCGTGAAGGAAAAGGGCAAATCCAGGTCAGCCTGGAAACGTATGAAAAGCTTTTCTACGGCTACCATCAAATCGATTGGAAAGAAGCCCGTAACCGTGCACTCGTCCATCTAAAAGCAATTGAAGCATATGACCCTGAGCTGATAGAGGAAATGGAAGGGGTGGCACACGGAGCGGGTGTAGACTTCGAGGACATTTTAGCATTGAATGCACGAAGTGAAATTGCACTTACAGGGCGGAAAGACAAGATTTTTTCCGACGGGTGCACTTCCATTGCCGTAACGGCTCCTGCCTGTGATGAAACGATCATTGGCCAAAACTGGGATTGGAAAGGCAGCCAGATTGACAGTCTGCTGCTTCTCCGTATCAAACAGAAGGATAAGCCGGATATCACAATGGTGACAGAAGGCGGGATTATCGGAAAAATCGGCTGCAATTCTGCCGGGATGGCTGTTTGTCTGAACGCCTTGATCACGGACAAAAAATCCGATGAAGTTCCCATCCACCTTGGTTTAAGGGCGGTTTTGAACTCTTCTTCCTTCCATGAGGCCCTATCAAAAGTCAACAATGGCCAAATGGCTTCCGCTGCGAATTTCATGATTGCAAGCCATGAAGGTGAAGGCATGTCTTTGGCAGCAAACGTCGAAGTGTCCCCTTTTGGCATCGACCTGATGGCGGAGCCGAACGGTACAGCCGTTCATTCAAACCATATCCTTTCACCGGAGCTGCTGAAGAACTTGGCCGACTTGAACGAATTTAAATATACGGATTCAATGATCCGGAAGCTGCGTGCCGAGCAGCTCATCAATACGGCGCTGGCAAAGGGAGAAACGATTGATGAGAACAGCTTTAAGAAATGGTTCTGTGATAAATACAATTATCCAAACTCTATTAACCACTACCCGAATGAAAACGCACCGGAGCACCGCCGTTCAGAAACAGTCTTTTCTATCATTATGAATCTCTCAAAGAGGAAAACGCTGTTTTGCGCAGGCAAGCCGACGATTGATGCATATGAAGAAATTTGATAAGGAAAGCGGAAGCGCCTTGCCCATCGACGTACAGACTGGAGTGCCTCCGACGAGATAAAGGAAACACGGCGAGGAACGAGCCGATGTTGACTTATCGTAGGAGGAGGTGCGAAGTCTGCTAGTCGATAGGCGCTGGAGCTAGACAAAGAAAGGCTTTGTTCAAAATTTTAAAGCTAAAAAATCTTATGCTTTCTTACTCTGGAACAAAAATACAAAAGAGAGCTTCTCTTTTGTTTTTATAAAAAAGGAAGGGAAGAGGGTTACTGAATGAGTGAAGTGGATACTTCCAGTTTTCAAAAAGAAATCATCGTCCGCAATATCCGCGAAGAGGATATCGAGGAAGTTGTCAAAGTCGCCAATTTGAGCTTTGGGCTTCCAGGGGTTGCTTTTGAAGCAAAGCATTATAAGAGTCATATTAATATTTTTCCGGAAGGCCAGTTTTGCGTCGAATATGATGGAAAAATCATCGGGGCATGCTCCAGTATCATCGTCAATTTTGAGGATTACGGAGAAGACCATACAATAGATCAAATTTCCGGAAACGGCTATATCCGAAATCATAACCCCGATGGAAAGAATCTGTACGGATTGGACGTTGTGGTGCACCCTGATTACCGGACATTAAAGATCGGCCGCCGGCTGTATGAAGAACGGCGGAAACTTTGCAGGAAATTCAATTTGAAAAGTATTTTATTTGGCGGCCGTATGCCTAATTATTACAAATATGCCGATAAACTGACGCCCGAAGAATATGTTGATCAGGTCATCAAGAAAAAAATATATGACCCTGTCATCGTTTTTCAAACAATGAATGGGTTTAAATTTAAAAAGGTGCTGGCAAATTATCTCCCCCATGATGAGGCTTCTTTAGAAAATGCAACATTGATGGAGTGGGTGAATGAGGATTATGCCCCTCCATCAGAAAAGGATTACAGACACTCTTTACCCGTGCGTATTTCTTCCATTCAATATGATTTTAAAGAAGTCCGGTCCTTTTCGGACTTTGCACAGCAGTGTGAATACTATGTCCGCAGCAGTTCCAAGGTAAGATCGGACTTCGTTTTATTCCCGGAAGTGGTCACGATGCAGCTTGCGGCATTTTCAAATGAGAGGTTTCCAAGCGGCCAGGCACAGAAGGTGACCACATATACGGAAGATTATATACAGCTGTTTTCTGATTTAGCCGTAAAATACAGCATCAATATCATTGCCGGATCGCATTATGTGGAAGAGGATAACGAGATTTATAATGTTTCCTATCTATTTAGGCGCAACGGTACATTCGACAGGCAATATAAGCTTCATGTGGCACCCTCAGAGAAAAGCTGGCTTGGCGTCCAGGCGGGAGATGATGGGGTAAAGGTATTCGATACGGATTGCGGAAAAATCGCGATATTGATCGGTTACGACATCTTGTTTCCGGAGCTTGCACGTCAGGCAACCGAGCAAGGTGCACAAATTATATTTACGCCATTCGCAGAGGAGAATGAACAAGGATGTATGCGGATCCGCTGTTGTTCCCAGGCAAGAGCCATTGAAAACCAGGTATACACCGTTATTTCCGGGGCGTCGGGCAACATGACGAACATTACACTGGCGGATGCGAAATATGGACAATCGGGCATTTTCTCCCCGATTGATTTTTCCTTCCCGAATGCAGGAATTGTGGCTGAAAGCCGCCCGAACGTGGAAGCTGTCGTTGTTGGGGATGTTGATCTGGAAACACTGCGGAGAAATCGTGAGACCGGATCGGCGACGCCGTTTAAGGATAGGAGCCAGCAGCAGGAGGCAGAGTCCGTCTCGCTTTTATAAAACTGCAGCATCACAGATAGTGAGATTACGCGTTGCAGCGTTGCTGATCCTTGGGCCGAGCTTTGACTCGGTCTTTTATTCCAAATACAGGATTAAATAAAAAATCAGGGGGAGTTTGATAATGAAAAAGCTTTTTAAGCCATCAGTGGTTTTTGTAACCGCTGTCATGATGCTGGGGGTTGTTTTGGCGGGATGCGGGAGCAGTACGGGAGGCTCGAAGAAAGAGGTTGTCAACATCATGAACTGGTCTGAGTATTTGCCTGAACACTTAATCAAGCAATTCGAAGAAGAAACTGGGATAAAGGTGAATTACAGCGAAATTTCTTCCAATGAAGAAATGATCGCGAAGCTGAATGTCAGCGGCGGAGAATTCGACCTTGCCGTGCCATCCACTTATTTCGTTGAACCGCTGATCAAACAGGATAAATTGGAAAAAATCGATAAAGATAATATCCCCAACCTTAAATACATCGGTGAAGATTATTTAGGCTGGGACTTCGATAAAAATGACGAATATTCGCTTCCTTATATGTCGGGAACGGAGATCATTGTTGTCAATGAGAAGCTTGTTGACAAAGAAGTGAAAACATACAGGGATTTGTTCGATCCTGAATTTAAAGACAGCCTCGTTATTCTCGATGATCCGCGCACAATGTTGAGCGCCATGCTGAGCATGCTCGGCTATGATCCAAACACTACAAAAGAAGAAGAAATAGTAGCTGCAGGCGAGGAGCTTAAAAAGCTGAAACCGAATATTAAAGTATACGACAGTGACAATGCCAAGAACCTTTTAATCAGTAATGAAGTGAAAGCCGGAGTCGTTTACGGGGCTGAAGCAGCGCTTGCGATGAGAGAAAATCCTGATCTCAAAGCCATCATTCCTGAAGACTTCCTCAGTCTTTGGCAAGATAATTTCGTGATTCCAAAGGGGGCAAAGAACAAAGAGAATGCAGAAAAGTTCATTAATTTCATTTATGACCCTGAAGTAAGCAAAGAAATTGTCCTGGAGCACCCATATGTGGATCCAAATGAGGAAGCAGTGAAATTATTGCCGGATGATGTCCGTGCAGAGATTGAGATGACAGTTGGAGAGGGTATCGATCATCCAAAAGCAGCCCATGCGATTGATGTGGGGGAAGCCCTTCAAGTTTATGACCGTGTCTGGTCCGAAGTAAAACAATAATTAATCTTTGTTGTGAGCTGTGTTAATAATATTGCGTCCTATCAAACGAAAGCGTTATCACTATAAAGGAAATTGGGTTTCAAGGAGGAAAATTCGATTGGTCAAAGCAGATATGATCATCCAGGGAAAACGTATTTTTACCGGCAAGGAGATGATGGAAGGCGGTATAGCCATCAAGGATAGAAAGATTATCGAAGTATGTAAGGAAGACAGCATGACGCAATATATAGGCAATGAGACACGAGTTTACAAGTTTGATAATCAAACGATCATGCCCGGCTTTCACGATTTTCATATCCATTTGACACTTGGATGCCTTTTTGAAGATTACGTGAATCTCGCAGATGCCCGTTCAGCGGAGGAAACAGCCAAAAAGGTGAAAGATTTTGCTGACAGCCGTCCTGACGATGAATGGATTCTCGGCTTTAGCTGGTACCATATTTTTTGGGATAAAAAAGATATGCCTGACCGGACCATTCTGGATGAATTGATACCGGACCGCCCCGTGTTTTTACTAAATGCCGAATGCCATGGGGCATGGCTCAACAGCAAAGCGCTGGAAATGTCGGGAATTGATGAAAATACAGAAAATCCGCCATTCGGAATGATTATGAAGGGGGAAGACGGAAAGCCAACGGGGATTTTATTGGAAACAGCGATGAGGCTTGCCGCTGATCAGGCATTTAAAATCCCGGAAAAGAAGGCAGTTGAATTGATGGAACGTTTTTTAGCAAAAGCGAATCGGCTGGGCATTACATCTGTAAGTGATATGCTGCCTCTTCCGGGTTTTGAAGTAGGGGATCTCTCTCTTTACCGGAAATTTGAACAGGACGATAAACTGACCGTCAGAACCTTTTTTCTCAGCCCGCTAAACGGGGATTTGTCCCGGGCAAGAGGGCTGCGGGAGGAGTACCAGTCAGATGTATTGAGGTTTTCAGGGTTAAAGCAATTTCTGGACGGTGTTGCTACAACATATACAGCTTTAATGGTCGAGCCATATTCCGACAATCCGTCAGAAAAAGGAGAGGCATTCCTGCCACCTGCACTATTGGAGCAATGGATTACCGAGGCTGACCGTGAAGGTTTCCGTGCTCGGCTGCATGCATGCGGAGACGGTGCTGTCCGTCTTGGATTGGACCTGTATGAAAAGGCCGAAGAGCAAAACGGAAAGCGGGACTCCCGGCATACAATCGAGCATATTGAAATGATTCATCCGGATGATATCCGGCGTTTCCAACAGCTTGGCGTTGTGGCTTCCATGCAGCCTGAGCATATGGCGATTACCGAAAAATATCAGGACAATGTATATCTTACACGCATGGGGCAAGAGCGGGATCCGTATACGTGGCCGATTAAAACCCTGGCTGAATCCGGGGCGGCCATGGCGTTTGGAAGTGACTTTCCTGTCGTCGAGCTGAATCCGATGCTGGAAATTTACCGTGCTGTTACACGCCGGTTTAACGATGGAGAGCCGGAAGATGGCTGGAATCCAAAAGAAAAAATTCCGTTGGAAGAAGCTTTGAGGCATTATACCGCCGGCCCTGCTTTCGGCAATTTCATGGAGGACAAGCTAGGAACATTGGAAAACGGAAAGCTGGCGGATGTGATTGTGATGGACCGGGATTTGTTTGCCGTTGACCCAGAGCAATTGCTGGAAGCGAAAGTGAAGCTCACCGTGATGGATGGAAAAGTCGTTTATAAAGATGAAGAATTATAATATAAGGGGGATACTTAATGAAGGCTGAAACTGAATTTAAACAGGTACTTACCTTGCTTCCTGTCGTACTGTTCGGATTGGCTTATATGGTTCCGATGACTGTTTTTACAACATATGGCATCGTATCACAGCTTACGATGGGGATGTTGCCGGCAGCGTATATTGTCACCTTATTGACGATGCTGTTCACTGCATACAGCTACGGCAGGATGGTAAAAGCGTTTCCGTATACCGGATCTGCCTATACCTATGCGCAAAAATCGCTCAATTCCCATGTCGGCTTTTTTACAGGATGGATATTGTTGTTAGATTACTTATTCCTTCCTATGATCAATTACCTGGTTCTTGGAATCTATTTAAACGCGGAATTTCCTTCAGTTCCTAATTGGGTTTGGATTATTTTGGCCATTTTGATTGTAACGTTTATCAATATCAGGGGAATAAAAGTAGTCACGAATGTTAACTTCTTTTTAATCGCTTTTCAAGTTATTGTGATTGCCTTTTTCTTAATCCTTTCTGTCAAAACGATTTTAAACGGGGGAGGAACGGGGACGTTATTTTCAACATTGCCTTTCTTCAATCCTGAAGGTTCAATCTCTTTAGTTTTTGCCGGAGCAGCCATTTTGTGTCTGTCCTTCTTGGGGTTTGATGCGGTTACAACATTATCGGAAGAGACCGTTGATGCAAAAAGAAACATCCCAAAAGCTATTTTTCTAGTAACGATTATCGGAGGAACTCTATTCATTATTGTTTCTTATATCGGGCAAATGGTTTATCCGGATTATATGTCGTTTAAAGACCCGGATTCCGCACCGCTGCAGATTGCTATCTTTATTGGAGGGAACATGTTTAAAGCTATGTTTCTTGCCGGTTTCGTGTTAGGTGCTTTCGCTTCAGCGACCAGTTCCCATGCCAGTGTATCCAGGCTCCTGTTCGCCATGGGAAGGGATACGATCCTTCCAAAGAAGGTTTTTGGTTATATTTCGCCGAAGTTCAGGACGCCGGTATACAGCACAGTCATCGTGAGCCTGTTGGCCCTGTCATCCTTGGTGTTTTCGCTTGATACAGTTGCCTCATTTATCAGTTTTGGTGCTCTTGCAGCTTTTACGATTGTTCACATATCTGTCATTGCCCATTACTTCTTTAAAAATAAACAACGGTCCACGAAAGATTCCTTTCTTTATTTGGTCATTCCCATGATTGGAATCATCCTATGTGTCTGGTTATGGACAAGCCTAAGTCGAGATGCATTTATACTGGGTATCAGCTGGTTTGTTATTGGAGCTCTGTACCTGGCCTATTTAACAAAAATGTTTAAGAAAAAACCGCCTGAGTTAAGCTTTGATGAAAATGTTTCTTAAGGGGGCTTTTCGGTTGTATAAAAAATGGTATGTTTTTGATGGAGACAGACCGGTTGAAGCTGTTATTAGGAATTATACAAAAGATGACTTTCAGGAACTGATCGACGTGCAGAAGGAAAGCTTTCCCCCGCCTTTTCCGCCAGATCTTTGGTGGAACGAGAAACAGTTGAAAGAGCATGTCGAAAGGTTCCCGGAAGGCGCTTTATGCGTGGAGATTAAGGGGGAGATAGCTGGTTCTATTACCGGGCTGATGATCGACTTCGATCCTGGCCGGCCCGAGCATACGTGGTCGGAGGTTACGGACGACGGATATATCCGTAACCATGACCCGAACGGAAACGCCATTTATATTGTAGATATATGCGTCAAGCCCGCCTATCGCAAGCTGGGCCTCGGCAAATGGCTGATGCAGTCGATGTATGAAGTGGTTGTGCATGAGGGGCTGGAACGGCTGCTTGGCGGCGCCCGGATGCCCTTTTACCATAAGTATCAACAGGAAATGACTGCCCAGGAATATTTGAATCATGTCATGGAAGGGGATATCAAAGACCCCGTTGTAACTTTTTTGCTGCACTGCGGGCGCACCCCGGTCCAGGTTTTGCCGAATTATATAGAAGATGAAGAATCATGCAATTATGCGGCTTTGATGGAGTGGAAAAATCCTTTTTTGCATCTTGAGTCATAAACATCCACGTTCATAATCAAACGTTTGGTTAAAGATCGGCAGCCTTTCTATATTGCAGACATTTGAACTGATCAAACGTATGATTATCAGCAAACAGGTGAAATTCTTAGAAAAGAATTCACTTTGATGGATCTTTATTCAAACTGGATTCTTTATTGTATTTACGGCCACAAAAAATCCTAAAGGACAGCTTATCTTCCTTTAGGATTTTCAACGTATTTACTGTTTTATCTCAGACCAGGCCCTGTCGTAGTCCAGGACGGCTTCGCCCAGATCCTT
Source organism: Siminovitchia fortis (assembly GCF_007681465.1). NCBI lineage: Bacteria > Bacillati > Bacillota > Bacilli > Caryophanales > Bacillaceae > Siminovitchia > Siminovitchia fortis. The sequence goes on along the minus strand of NZ_VEKZ01000005.1, from coordinate 94,717 downwards.
TAAAAATTCTCCTTTTGCCAGCTCTTCTTCAGGCGGATTGACAGCCGGGTGCTTCATGATTTCGTCAGCAATCAGCTCATGTGCTGCTTTGTTGGGATTGGAGTATGGGAAATCCTCTGTTATTTCAGCGCTGATTTCCGGTCGCAGTACGAAATCGATAAAGGCTTCTGCCGTGCGTTTGTTTGGAGCCCCTTTAGGAATGATGAAGCAGTCGATTCCCAGGTATATACCTTCTTCCGGCAGCACGGTTTCGATTGAAGGATTTTCGCTGTAGGCAAGATAAGCCTCGGCACCCCAGACAATTCCGGCTTTGGCCTCACCATTAAGAAGCATCGTTTTTTGCGAGTCACTGTCAAAAGCTTTAATATTGGGCAGCAAATCGATGAGAAGCTCCTTGGACTTTTCAATGACTTTCGGGTCGGTCGAACTCATGGATTCTCCTTGCATTTTATTGGCGATGCCCATCATGATCCGCTGGTCGTCCAATACGACAAGTGAATTTTTGAATTCCGGCTCCCATAAATCTTTGTAGCTCGTAATCTCGGTATCCACAGTATCTTTATTGTAGGCGATAAAAGCGCCTCCCCACATATAAGGGACAGAATATCCATTTCCCGGATCGAATGACTTGTCCAAGAACTGATCATCAATGTTGTTCAAATTAGTGATGTTATCAAGATTAATCGGTTCAAGCAGGTCCTCATTCCGCATGATTTCAACCATATAATCTGTTCCCACGGCAATATCATAAACCGAGGCACCCGCGTTGATTTTTGCCAGCATTTCATCGTTCGATGAATATACGCTGTAATTCACTTTTACTCCATACTCTTTCTCAAACTTCTCAATTACACTATCCGGCATGTACTCAGACCAGTTAAATAAATTCAATTCTCCTGTGATTTGATCCTCTTCGCCGTCTGCTCCTCCCGAGGCCTCTTCCGCTCCTGGGGGACTTTTTCCGCCGCAGCCCGCTAAAACAGCACTGATCAGTAATAAAAAAACAAATGGCCTTGCAAATCGCTTATATTCTATTTTTGTCATTTGCCGACTCCTTTCAAGAATAAAAAAATAGATTATTTGGATGTGGTTAAATATTCTATTAATTGTATGTAAAAATATAGAGGAGGGAGCCTCCTCTATGTAAAAGCTATTGTGATCCTTTCGCCTCCGGCCAGGCGCGGTCGTATAATTGGATCGCTTCACCGATTTTTCTTATTGTCCAGCTCCAGGCGCCTTGCGCTTTTCTTATTGCTTGATTTCAGACCAAACGCGGTCATATTCCAGGATGGCGTCCTCGATGTCTTTGAAAACTTCGCTCTTCTCCAAGAATTCTTCGTTGGAATAGACGGCAGGATGTGTCATGATATCATCGTCAATCAGTTCATGCGCCGCCAGGTTTGGATTGGCGTACGGGAAGTCTTCGATAATTTCCGCACTGACCTCGGGTTTTAAAATAAAGTCAATGAAGGCCTCAGCATTCTTTTTGTTTGGCGCACCAGTAGGTATGACAAAGTTGTCGATCCAAATATTTGTTCCTTCATCAGGCAGTACAGTTTTAATGGATGGGTTTTCTTTTTCTGCCAAATAGGCCTCTGCGCCCCAGACAATTCCGGCTTTGGCTTCGCCGTTAACCAGCATCGTTTTCGGGCTGTCACTATCATACGCCTTGATGTTTGGCAGTAAATCCATTAACAGGTCTTTCGATTTTTGAATGACTTTGGTATCAGTTGAATTCATCGACTCACCTTGAAGCTTATTGCCGATACCGATCAGAATTCTTTGGTCGTCGAGCACAACAAGGGAGTTTTTAAACTCGAGATCCCATAAATCTTCAAAGCTGGTGACCTCTTTATCAACTTTATCTTCATTGATGGCAATCACTACATTTCCCCACATATAAGGGATGGAATATTCATTGCCCGGATCATAGTCTGGATTCAAGAATTCAGGATCCAGATTATCAAGCCGAGTGATGTTTTCCTTATCCACCTCTTCAAGCAGGTTTTGTTTCTTCATTATTTCAACCATGTAATCACTTGCCACCGAAAGATCATAACCTGCTGCTCCGGCACTGATTTTGGCCAGCATTTCTTCGTTGGATGAATAAACATTGTAATTGACTTTTATTCCGGTTTCTTCTTCAAACTGTTTGAGTATCTTATCAGGCATGTACTCAGACCAGATAAATAAATTCAGTTCGCCCGAAGCTTTTCCATCCCCGCCGTCCTTTGATCCGTCCTCCCCTCCTGATGTACTGCTTTTTCCGCATCCGGATACGAGAGTCCCGACGATCAATGCCATAACGAAAAGGAAGGCACATTTGCCGGTTCTTCTTAAAAATTTCAAAATATTTACCCCCTTTTTATTTTTGGAAATTCTTTTTGCCTTAATAGCCGGTAGTTCTAAAGTACCGGCTATATTATATTGAATCGGCTTTTTTATTTATTTGTTTAGTCTGAGTTGGGCAAATACTGCAATTGACAGGGTAATCACAAGCATCAATGTGGAAAGTGCATTGATCTCAGGCGATACGCCGAACTTCACCATCGAGAAAATTTTCAAAGGCAAAGTTGTACTGCTTGGGCCGGCGACAAAGAAGCTGATGATCACATCATCAATCGACAGGGTGAAAGACAAAAGCGCTCCAGCCATGATACCCGGGCCGATGATAGGCAGCGTCACCTTTGTGAATGTGTGCCATTCATTGGCGCCAAGGTCCCTTGCGGCTTCTTCCATTGATGGATCAAAACCTTCCAGCCTCGCCCTGACAATAACGACGACAAACGGAATACAAAAAGTAATATGGGCAATAACCAATGTCGTAATTCCAAGAGGAACGTTAACGAGCGCGAAAAAGGCCAGCAAAGAAATCCCCATGACGATTTCCGGAATGACGATTGGAAGATACAGCATCCCATCAAGCGCGGTTTTGCCGCGGAAGTGGAAGCGGTACATTCCGACGGCAGCAAGTGTACCGATCATTGTGGCAACAATGGTCGAGACGAAAGCGACTGTCAAACTGTTTTTGGCTGCTGCCAGGATGTCGCTGTTTTGCATCAGCTTTCCATACCACTCAAATGTAAAGCCGGTCCACACGGCATTCAGTCTTGACTTGTTAAAAGAAAATACGATCAAGATGATAATCGGGACATACAAAAATCCGTAAATGAACAATGCATACAGAATCGATGGCAAGCTTTTCAATCGAAGATTCATCTACAACACCTCGAGTCCTTTTTTATTGCCGCCGATCCTTAAATAGATGAGGATAAAGATTAATGTCAGCACCATCAATATCATGGATGCTGCTGAGCCGAACGGCCAATCTCTAGCTGTCAGGAACTGATTTTTAATCAAGTTTCCAATCAAAAGTGATTTGGAACCTCCCATTAAATCCGGGATGAAGAACAGCCCGAGGGTGGGGATGAATGTAAGCAGCGCGCCGGCAACAACTCCAGGCATTGTGAGCGGCAAAGTGATCCTTGTAAACGTTTGCCAAGGTTTCGCCCCTAAATCGCTGGAAGCCTCCAGCAGTGACTTATCCAATTGTTCGATTGAAGCATACAGCGGCAATACCATGAACGGAAATAGCGTGTACGTCAATCCGACCATCACAGCCCCGTGGTTGTACAGCATGGCAAGAGGCTCGGAAATAAGGCCTATTTTCATTAGGACTATATTAATAACCCCTTCTGTACGCAAAAGAACAATCCATGCATACGTTCTGACAAGTGAATTTGTCCAGAAAGGGACCATGACGAGCATGAGCAAAAATGCCCGGTATTTCTTTGGCGACCTTGCGATGATATAAGCGAAAGGGTACCCAAAGATAAGGCATAAGATCGTTGTAAAACCGGCTATGACAAGTGAATCCCATAAGATCTTCAAATAAAGGGGGTCAAAAAAACGGGTATAGTTTTCTATCGTAAAACTGTACTCCACTCCGCCATACAAACCCCTTGTGGCAAAACTGATCAGCAAAATGAAAAGAAGCGGGAATATAAAAAACAGTACAAGCCAAAATGTAACAGGTGAGAGTGTCCATGCCATTCCGAACAATCTGCCGCTCTGACGTCTCCTTTTCTTGGAAACGACAGGCGTTTTATCTGCTGGCGCAACGTTTGTGTCCATCATGCAATGATCACCGCCTTGTCAGGTTCCCAGTTTACATACACATCTTGATCGACAGTGAATGAATGGGCAACTTCCGGGGTGTCGTTGACAGTGACTTGATATCCGCCGGGAAGGGAAACGACCGTTTTGATGACGGACCCTACATAAATATGTTCGACGACTTTCCCTGGAATGGCGAAGCCGGCTCCATTCATTTCGTTGTGCAGGTGCACTCTCTCCGGACGGATGGCCATTGAAACCTTTTCATCCAATGATACCGGGTTTGCAGGAATGATTGGTACTTTGTGTCCGGAAAGGTCGAAATAAGCATGCTGTTCGTCCAGCTCGATAACCTTGCCTTCAAACAAGTTTGTCTCACCAATAAAATCTGCAACGAAGCGTGATGCGGGACGTTCGTATATTTCATCCGGCGTTCCAAGCTGTTCGATAATTCCGCCATTCATGACAGCAATGCGGTCAGACATGGTGAGGGCTTCCTCTTGATCGTGTGTTACATAAATGAAGGTGATGCCCAGCTTCTGCTGCAAATGTTTCAATTCAACCTGCATCTGCTTACGGAGTTTTAAGTCCAACGCTCCCAGCGGCTCGTCGAGAAGCAAAACTTTTGGGCTGTTGACCAGGGCGCGGGCGATAGCGACACGCTGTTTTTGCCCTCCGCTGAGCTGATCGGGCTTGCGCTCGGCAAAGCTTTCAAGCTGGACCAGTTTAAGCGCTTCCAAAACACGGCGTTTAATGTCATCCTTGTTTACTTTCTTCATTTTAAGACCAAAAGCGACATTATCAGAAACATTCATATGAGGGAACAGGGCGTAACTTTGGAAAACCGTGTTAACATCCCTCTTATGCGGGGGAATATTGCTGACATCTTTTCCGTCTATAATGACTTCTCCGTCAGTCGGCTGTTCAAATCCTGCAATCATGCGAAGAGTTGTAGTTTTTCCGCACCCTGAAGGTCCCAAAAGGGTGAGAAACTCCCCAGTCTTTATATCCATGTTAATATTTTTTACCACAACGTTGTCATCGAAGCTTTTGACCACATTGTTTAATTTCACCATGAGTTCACTCAAAATAATACCACTCCTTTAGTCTTAGTTGCTGTCAGTTTAGTCTGAAAATTGTGCGTCGACGAAACTTAGTTAATATTGATGCAAGTTATGTGCCAAAAGTTTCTTACCCGGTGTAATTAAATCGATAAGGAAAAGCCTTACAAAGAAGGGAGAAACTTATGATTTTTTGCATAAATTATTCGGGATTGAATAATGTAACGAATGGTTGAGTTGATTTTTTGAAAAGGAAAGAAAGCAAAAATTTTTTCAAAGATATTCGTATAAAATTATTGTGCTATATCCAGCTTCAGCGCCCAGCGACTAGCAAACTTCGCACTCCTCCACTACGATAAGTCAACATCGGCTCCGACGCACAGGATGTGCTAGTGCAGGCGAAGCGACAGGACGTCGCTGCTTGAGCCTGCCTTCGTCGCCGTGTTTCCTTTATCTCATTGCGGAGTGCTCCAGTTTGTACGTCGCTAAACGGGCGCTTGCGCTTTTCTTAGTTTGTTTAAATGGTAAAGATTATGCAACGAATACCTTGATAATTCATTTGTGAATAAAAAATGAAAAAATACATAACTGAATGAAATTTTTCTGTTATAATGAGGGAAGAGAACCGACAGAAAATGACAAAAGCGCAAAGGGGAGGATGTCGTGTTTTTAATATCAAAAGATATTATTCAATCAATCGTCAAGCTTTCTGTTGATCAGCCTCAGCAAGAATGGCGTGCCCTTTTGTCTGACAAAAAGAACCGGTTTATTTTTTTGGAGGAAGGCGGAAAGGTTACTTCCTATATTTATTTAAAAGATCTTCCTATGAGTGAGCGAGAAGGCGGGGAGCTGGAGCTCGAACAAATCAGGCGGTATGCCCTCCCGGTTACAGAGTTGAGCACATTGTCCGAAAACCTGTCTTTTTCTTCAATCTTCCAGGTGCTTGGAAAGGAATTGTCTTTAATTAAAAATGAAAGCGGTTCAATCACGGGGTACGTGCTTCGCGAGGATTTGATCGTCGAGCTTTTCAGGCAGGAAAATGAAGATGCCAATATATTGAAAGTTCTTCTTATGTCCATTCCGATGGGGATATTCATAATTGACAATCACGGGGTGATTGTAGACTGTAACGAATCAGCCTTGGAAATGACGCGGTTCAAAGCGGGGGAAGTTTTGAATTATCCTGCTGAAACTATATTTGATGCCGGTCATTTGAAGCATGTTTTTCAGACGGGTGAGACGGTTTTAAACCAGATACAGGTCACAAACGAATCGGGGATTCTTGTCGATTACAGCCCGATTGTCAATGACGAAAAGAATGTGGAAGGGATCATTATCATTGTTCAGGACCTTCCGATGGTCGAACAGATGGCCATGGAACTTGAATCAGTCAAAAACTTGAACAAGGATCTGAATGCCATCCTGTCCAGCATTTATGATGAAATCCTTGTAGTAAATCCGAAAGGGGAATTGCTCCGCTACAGTGAAAACGCCATTCCGGAGTTTTGGGGCGCAGACCTGAAAGAACTGGTCGGGAAAAATATTATAGAACTTGAAAAGCAGGGACGGTTCATGCCTTCGGTGACTCGTCTTGTCATAGAGAAAAAGAAAAAAGTTTCTGTGGTGCAGGAAACCCCTGAAGGCAAAAAGGTTCTGGCTGTCGGCAATCCGGTTTTTGATGAAAATGGAGACATTGAAAGGATCATTGTAGCTTCGCGCGATATTACAGAAGCGACCCGTCTTCGTGACGAGCTCCGCGAAATGAAGAAGATTTCCGCACAGTATAAGCAGGAGCTTGATGAGATGAAAATGCAGGAACAATTAAGCCGGAAACTGATTTATCGCAGCCAAAAGATGGAAGATATTATGGGGCAGGTTCATAAGGTGGCCAAATTTTCTTCCACTGTACTGATCCAAGGGGAATCCGGTGTGGGGAAAGAAGTGATCGCCCATGCCATTCATCAATTGGGAGGGCGAAAAGACCGGCCGTTTTTAAAAGTGAATTGCGGGGCAATTCCCGAAGCGCTCCTTGAAAGCGAACTTTTTGGCTACGTGAAAGGTGCCTTCACTGGGGCGGATCCCGGCGGTAAAGACGGTTACTTCAAACAGGCTGATCAGGGGGTATTGTTTCTTGATGAGATTGGAGAACTGCCCCTCAGGCTCCAGGTGAAGCTTCTTCGCGTCCTCCAGGAAAGGGAGGTGGCACCTATCGGAAGCACTCAAACTTTCCCGGTTGATGTGCAAATAATAGCGGCTACAAACACGAATTTAAGGGAGATGGTGGCGGAAGGGTCGTTCCGCGAAGATTTATTCTACCGATTGAATGTTATTCCCATTCATGTTCCGCCATTAAGGGAAAGGCATGAGGATATTCCGCTGATTGCTTTTCATTTCTTGAAGCAATTTAATGAGCAGCACGACAGCAGTTACCATTTGACACCTGATGCTCTTAATCTATTGGAAGCATACACCTGGCCGGGAAATATCCGGGAGCTGCAGAATATTGTCGAACGCTTGATAGTGACGGCTGACGACGAAATGATCGATGCAAGCGTCGTCGGGCAAGTTTTGAAATTGAATGAGCCGATGACTAAGGTGAAGCCGATTATTACGAACATCATGCCTTTGCAGGAAGCTTTTGAAGCTGTGGAAGAACAGCTTATAACGCAAGCGATGAATTTATATAAAACGACGACAAGAGCGGCAGCGGCGCTTGGGATCAGCCAATCCTCCGTCAGCAGGAAATACCAAAAAATTGTCAATAAAAGACGGGAAAGGGAAGATGTTGGAATCCGCTAAACTTTATTAAACAGCCTTAAATGCAAAAGTCTATTCATTTTTGCATAACGGTATTGCGAAAAGAATAAAATATTGTTAGAATGAAAGGGCTTTAACCTTTCATTAAGGCGTTTTAACGGATGGACATGGCAATGCCATGCTGGCATGATTATTGCAAGAATTATGAAGGACAATATTTTACTAATAAGCGATCGAAAATCGGAATGAAGGGAGATCTACCATGTACTACATTAATGGAGAATGGCATGAATCGGACCGAAAAGAGCAAGTCATAAACCCGGCGACGCTGAAAGTCATTGATACGATTTCGGTTTGCGGGGCAGAAGAAACGAAAGCGGCCATTGCAGCTGCTAAAGAAGCTTTTAAGACTTGGAAAAAATCTACAGGCAATGAAAGAAGCGCCTATCTTTTCAAAGCGGTCAAGCTGATGAAAGAAAGAGTGGACGAGCTTGCACAGATCATCACGTTGGAAAATGGGAAACCGCTTCCGGATGCCAAAAGAGAAGTATACAGCGCAATCAGCTATCTTGATTGGTATGCGGAAGAAGCAAAAAGAATCTACGGTGAAGTGCTGCCTGCTTCCCATCAAGACAAAAGCCTGATGGTGATCAAACAGCCGGTCGGAGTATGCGGTGCCATCACACCATGGAACTTCCCGCTTTCCATGATCACAAGGAAAATCGCACCTGCGCTTGCAGCGGGCTGTACAATTGTTCTTAAGCCTGCATTGCAAACACCGCTATCTGCTATTAAAGTGTTCGAGTGTTTCCATGAAGCCGGGCTTCCCAAGGGAGTTGTAAACCTTGTCATCGGTCCTGCTGAGGAAATTGGAAGAGAATTGACTTCAAGCCCGGATGTACGCAAGCTTACTTTCACTGGATCTACTTTCATCGGTAAAAAGCTCGTTCGCGACTCAGCGGATACAATGAAAAAAGTATCGATGGAATTGGGCGGACATGCTCCTTACATCGTTTTTGAAGATGCGGATATCGACCTTGCGGTTGAAGGTGTCATGCTTTCCAAATTCAAAAACTCCGGCCAGACATGCATCAGCACGAACCGTGTGTATGCACATAAAAGCATTGCCAAAGAATTTGCGGAAAAGCTTGCAAAACGTACGGCAGAATTGAAAATCGGCGACGGCTTGGAAGAAGGGACGGACGTCGGTCCCCTAATCAATGAAAAAGCGCTGGAGACAATGAAAAACCAAGTGGAAGATGCCGTGAAACACAACGCCGAAGTCGTATCTGGCGGTAATGTATATAACTATGAAAAAGGCGATGGCTACTTCTTTGAGCCTACTGTCATCTTGAATGCGACGGAAGACATGGTGATCGCTACCGAAGAAACATTTGGCCCGATTGCACCTGTGTTCACTTTTGAAAGTGAAGAGGAAGTCGTTGAAAAAGCAAATAATACACTGTACGGCCTTGCTGCGTACTGCTATACAAAAAATCTCGGCCGCGGCATGAGAATGATGAGAGAACTAGAGTTTGGAATCATTGGAATCAACGATCCGGCTCCAATCGTCATTCAGGCTCCATTCGGCGGAATCAAAGAGAGCGGAATGGGCAAAGAGGGCGGAAAGTTCGGTCTGGAAGAGTATTTGGAAGAGAAATTTGTTTCTATTTACGAAAATTAAAGATTACGGATTGTGCGTAAATCTTTTTACGCACAATCCCATTAAAAGAAGGAGGGGCTGTCTATGAGAACGCAGTTTCTTAAAGCTATAGAAGCAGCAGGAGCAAGATTAATGACCTTAGATGACATCTATAAAGTAAATGAGATGGCAGCCATCGGTTTTGGAGATCCTGCAATCCCATTTAAGCCTGAACATTTGGCCAGTCAGATTGAAATTTTTCCTGAAGGCCAGGTGGTTATAGAGCATGAGGATGGAAATATCGTAGGTTCGTGTTCAAGTGTCATTGTCAACTTTGAGGATTATGGAGTAAATCACGACTTTGACGAAATTTCAGACAGCGGATATATAAAGAACCATAATCCGAAAGGGAAAAACCTTTATGGAACAGAGGTGGTTGTTCACCCGGATTACAGGGGCCTGAAGATCGGGAAACGTTTATACCAGGCGAGAAGAGCCATTGCACAAGAATTTAACCTGGAAAGCATCCTTTTTGGAGGCCGTATTCCAAACTATCATAAACACGCAAATGAATTGACTCCAGAGCAATATGCACAGAAGGTCGTAAATGGAGAAATCTATGATCCAGTCATGACGTTTCAATTGAAGAACGGATTTGAATTTAGGGCGATTATGCCAAACTATTTGCCGACAGATGCAGAATCATTGAAATATGCAACTTTAATGGAGTGGAAAAATCCGGATTACAAGCCGATGTAACCGTTTAATAAATAATGATAGATTGATATTTTCGGATTGACACGGGTTAATCCGAAAATTATCCCCTTTTCTCAACATAGTACTTTTGAAATGAGTAAAATAAGCTAAATGCAAACGGAAATAGAGGAGGCTGTTACATGGGGACAAACACATCATTGAAAAGATCCCTTGGATTATGGGCAATCGTTGCTTTAGGTTTGGGTTACATGACACCCACGGTTGTATTTGACACTTTTGGAATCGTTTCCAAGCAAACAGGCGGGCTTGTCCCCTTGGCATATATCGTAGGTTTAATCGTTATGCTTTTTACGGCAATCAGTTATGGAAAAATGGTAAAGGTTTTTCCAAGTGCCGGATCTGCTTACACATATACAAGGGAGACGATGGGACCCCGGCTGGGATTTTTGGTCGGCTGGGCTTCATTGCTGGACTATTTGCTTCTCCCGCTTGTAAACGCAGTCATTATCAGACTGTATATGGAATCTCTGTTTCCTGACGCCTCCGCATGGATATGGGTGCTCATCTATGTCGCCTTTGTAACAGCCATCAACGCGTTCAGTATGAAGTCAACGTCAGGTGTGAACATTATTCTAGTCGTATTTACTATGGCTTTGATGGCAGCTTTCGTGGTACTTGGAGCAATCCAGCTTTATAAAGGAATGGGTACAGGAACCCTGTTAACGATTCAGCCGTTGTTCCAGGCGAATATGCATATAACCGCCGTGTTAACCGGAGCAACTGTTGTATGTTTCTCATTCATCGGCTTTGATGCGATCACAATGTACACGGAAGAGGCAAAGGATATCAATGTAATGCCGAAAGCAATCGCTTTCACCGTTCTTATCGGGGGAGCTGTATTCTTTGTCGGTGCATACTTTGCACAAACATTATTCCCTGATGTTTCGGTATTTAATGTTGTGGATGACACACTTCCTGAAATTGCATTGTATGTCGGCGGCGTCGTCTTCCAGTTGATCTTCCTATCCGGAGCATTCGCGGCAACGATCGCATCCGGACTGGCTTCACACTCCAGTGTTTCCAGATTGCTGTTTGTGATGGGGAGAAATGGCGTCTTGCCTAAAAAGCTTTTTGGATACGTGCATCCGAAATTCAGAACACCGCTTTTCAACGTCATTTTCGTTGGCCTCGTCAGCTTGCTTGCAATGGGGCCAAGCCTTGAGCTGGTGTCAGCGGTCATTAACTTTGGTGCTTTGATAGCGTTCACATTTGTTAACTTATCTGTTATTGCATACTTTGTTTTTAAAAAGAAACAGTACCAGACTCCAAAACAAATAATCTCATACATCGTCATGCCTACGCTGGGTGCAGCTTTTACTGGTGTTTTATGGGCGCACTTGCATGCCGATGCGTTCATCGGAGGTATCGTATGGGTTGTTATCGGGGTCATCTATATGTTCATCATGTCCAAGGTCTTTAAGAGGGATATTACGGATCTTGGGGTGGATGAAGCCGAGAAGATGACAAGTTAAACCACTCATAAGTTAAAAGGAAGAACAGCCCATGGGGCTGTTTTTCCTTTTTCGAATGATCTAGCCAAAAGCCTGGATTTTTAGTATGATAATTCAAATTCTATTAACAGCGGTGAGATGCATGGTTTCATACGAGAACTTTTTCCTATTTATCTTAATAAGTATTTTGTGCCCGGTGATTGGAGTCCTAATTTTAATTATTTTTAATGCATTCGAGAAACAAATATATTTGTTAGAGGTAGAAAATTCAAAGGTTTTATTGGAAAAAGAATTGGAAACGACAAAGTATGTCAGGCTTAATCAACAGATCCAGCCTCATTTTTTATTTAATGCCTTAAATTCCATGTTCGGTTTAATACGTCTAAAAAAATATGACCGTTTGGAAGAAACGTTTGAACATATGGTTTTATATTTACGATCGAAATATGATCAAGAAAAAACACTCTATACCTTAAAAGAGGAAATTGAGTATACAAATCATTTTTTGGCTATACAACAGCTTCGTTTTGGGGGGCGGCTTCGTGTAGAGTGGGATGTGGAAGATGGAATTGAGGAAATATTGATTGTCCCATACCTGCTACAAACACTAGTTGAAAATGCATTTAAACATGGAATAGAGAATCTTGAAGGCCCGGGAATAGTTCGTATAATCATACAATCAACCAAGCACCGGCTATCTATCATTGTTGAAGATAATGGACCCGGTTTTGCCTTTAACCCATTAGAGGAAGAAAGTGGAATAGGAATTGGTTTAAATAACGTTTCTAAACGACTGCATCTTTTGTTTGGAGAGGAGGCGGATATGGATTTTTCATTGGATGGTCAACAGGAAAAACGAGGCGGACGAGTAATTGTGTCATTTCCTAAGGTTTTTGAAAGGGTCGAACTTGGAGGTGGAAAATACAATGAACATTCTCATTCTGGATGATGAGCCAATAGAATTGGAGCAGTTAGAGTTTATGGTCCACTTGCATTATCCTACATGGAACATTTATAAAGCTTTGTATGCGTCAGAAGCGATTGGATTAGCAGAGGGGATGCTTGGCAGAGGTTCTTTTCAGCTGGCACTCATGGATATTAAACTTCCGGGTATGAATGGATTGGAGGTTGCAACAAAACTAAAGGCGTTAATGCCAAATATGGAGATCATCATTATATCGGCTTTTCAAAACTTTGACTATGCAAAAAAGTCGATACACTTAAAGGTATTGGATTACCTTGTCAAACCGGTGATTGAAAAAGAATTGATTGGTGCTTTGCAAAATTTTTTACAAGCCCATCCAGAACATGATCGTTACTCAGAGGTTATAAGTGAGGTCATTAAACTAGTTAAGAAACATTATAAGGAGCCTTTAAAGTTGGCTTCTATTGCGGAAAATCTTCATATTAATATCAGCTACTTAAGCCGGCTCTTCAGGGAAGAGGTCGGTGTAAACTTCTCTGATTATTTGCTGCACTACCGTATTGAAAATGCAAAGAAGCTGCTGATTCAAAATAAAAATTGGACGATTCTCCGTGTAGCAGAGGAATGCGGTTTTAATAGCCAGCATTATTTCAGTAATGCTTTTAAAAAAATTGTTAGCTGCACACCAAAAGAATATCGGAACAAGAAAGTAGTTTAAGCCCATGATGAAACCATTAAAGCCTTTAAATATTACTTATTTAATATCAAGCTGGTTATCAATCAGTATGATATTTATCATTGGGGAAGTCGTTATTCGTTTTGGTGTATTTTCCAGTTTAATTATAGTTTGTGCCTTTATATTGGCCTTTGTGGCTTCCTTTGCATTACAAAAGTTCATAGCTTTATACTCGCTCGGGATAAAGAAAAGCCCTATCTTAGGGCAAGTTATATTGGCAATAAGATTCCTGGAAATTTATGTTCTCCATCTTTTTGTATGTGGATTAATTTTTCACACCCTATTTCAAATGAATATTTACATCTCGGTTATCCCTACTTCTATCATTTTATTGGTTTGTGCTATCTACTTGCCAAAAGGGGAAAAACTGCATTTAAGTATAAAAGATTCAAGATTTGTCTTAATTAGTGGGCTAGCTATCATCCTTCCTACTTATATCTATTTGCAAAAAGGGCTTGAGTCTTTATATCACAATCTTTTGTACTATCAGCCTCATGTTTTGAATCACGATTCAAAACACCTATGGCTTTTATTGTTAGGCGCTTTTTTTATTTTCTTTTCAAAGTTGTTGCTTCAAGGAGAGGCAATTGTCAATTATACCAACCCAAATGTTAAAAAAGGAATCGGTAAATTGCTCATTGCAGTGTTTATCTTTTGTGCTTTTATACTAGCCTTTGCAACGATGAATATTGTTGCCATTACACAAAATCTGCATGCTTCCCATGCGAATGAATTATTTATATTGTTAATAGAAAAGCTTTCTCCCTCAGTGGTTTTTAAAATTTTTTGTTTGATCCTTTATTTCGTTACACTCGTAATATTAATTGATACGCTTCCCTCAACTGATAAAGGAGCAAAAAGAAATAAAATATTTAATGCTTCTTTTGTCCTGATTTTGCTTTCAGTCTTCATAACAATAGCTGTTTTTCAGCATTTCAGCCTTCTTGTCATTTATGCCTTTTTTGGATTGCTTATTAGTATATTAGTGATAGCTGCAATAGTTATTGAGGTCCTCCGCAATCGTCCAAGGATGTCAACAAAGTTAAAAAAGTCCCAACAATAATGCAATATTATTGTTGGGACTTTTCTTATAATAAAAATAACGAAGGAATTCATGAAAGCTAAAAATATGAAAGGGCTATCATTGGGTGTTTTTCAAAACAGCTATCATAAAATAAGAGGAAGGAGAATTAGATTGAGAGTATATATTTTACAAAGATTGCTATCTATCATACCAGTCATGTTAGTAGTTGCCATTGTGGTCTTTTTCTTGATACACCTGACACCTGGTGATCCGGCATCAATTATACTAGGGCCGGATGCACTGCCGGAAGATATAAAAGCGTTGCGTACAGAACTGGGCTTGGATTTACCGTTGTATCAGCAATTTTTTAGTTGGTTCAGTGGAATATTTGTGGGCGATTTAGGGGATTCTCTTTATTTGGACATGCCGGTTTTGACAGCATTTACAAGTCATTTGGGCCCAACTTTATCATTGGCCATACTGGCTCAAATCATCTCAATTGTAATCGCTATCCCATTTGGGATTATTGCAGCTACGAAAAGAGGAACGGCAGTAGATCAGTTCTTCATGGTTTTTGCCTTACTTGGAATCTCCATACCTAGTTTTTTGCTTGGCCTTCTGCTGATTCTATTATTCGCAGTAGAGCTGCATTGGCTGCCTGCTGCCGGTTATCAGCCATTGAGTGCAGGCTTGTGGAATCACTTGAAGTTTCTTATCATGCCGGCCGTCACCCTTGGAGCCATTCAGGCGGCATTGATTGCTCGTATGACCAGGTCATCCATGCTGGATATATTAAGCATGAATTATATTAAAACAGCCCATGCAAAAGGTCTGAAAGAAAGAGTGATCATATATAAACACGCTTTTAGAAATGCGTTGATTCCTATCTTAACTGTTGTTGGTCAGGCTTTTGGCACCTTAGTGGCTGGCGCAGTAGTCACCGAGGCGGTTTTTAATATACCGGGAATAGGACAATTAATTGTCAATGCGATCCAACGAAGAGATTATGTTTTAATTCAAGGAACCGTACTTTTAATTGCCGGAACCTACGTATTCATTAATCTTATAGTTGACTTATTATATGGAGTCGTAGATCCGAGGGTCAGACTAAATAAAAAATAGGTGGTGAGGAAATGCTTGCGGAAACCAGAAAAGTTGTGGGAACGGATGTAATAGGGCAAAAACGAGAAATTGCAAAAGAAAGACGTGCTTTATTTTTAAGGCGGGTTTGGGCGAATAAAATGGTTGTGGTCGGCGGCGTAATTATTTTCCTGATTACTTTGTTGGCGCTTGCAGCTCCGCTTATTACCCAATTTACTCCTTATGATTTGGAGGCTGTAAATCGTTTGAAGCCGCCAAACGCAACACATTGGTTTGGCACTGATAACTTCGGAAGGGATATATTCAGCCGTGTCGTTTACGGGGCCAGAGTCTCCTTGGCTGTTGGTCTCTCAGTAGCCATCATTACAGGCTTCCTGGGGCTGCTGATCGGAATGTATTCATCTTTTTACCGAATTTTGGACCATATTTTAATGAGAATTGCAGATGGGTTAATGGCTTTTCCTTCCATTCTGTTAGCTATCGCTATTATGGCTGTTATGGGGCCTAAACCAATCAATGTAGTCATAGCAATTGTCATTGTCGAAACGCCCGGTGTGGCTCGGATTGTCCGCTCGGCTGCTCTAGTAGTAAAAGAGCAGACCTATATAGAGGCGGCAAGAGCACAGGGGGCAAGTTCATGGAAAATTATCTGGTCGCATATTGCACCGAATGTTCTTACGCCACTGATTGTACAAATCACTTATGTATTTTCAGTTTCGATGATTATAGAAGCCTCGTTAAGCTTCTTAGGCACGGGTATACCGGTCCCTGAACCAAGTTGGGGCAACATTTTATATGACGGTAAAAGTGTCATTCAGACAGCTTGGTGGATGACTGTATTTCCTGGCATGTTTCTTTTACTGGCTGTTTTAGGTTCCAACCTGCTTGGAGACGGTATACGAGATTTGATTGATCCTCAGTCGAATAAAGCAAAAAAATAATGAATGGACAGGCATAGAATCATATTTGAGGAGGTTAAAGATGTCCAGTCAGCCACTTTTAGAAGTTAACCATTTAAAAACGACCTTTGCTACTGAAGAAGGGCCTGTCACGGCAGTTGATGATGTCACTTTTGGAGTAAACAAAGGGGAAACTATTGGAGTTGTAGGAGAGTCTGGTTGTGGAAAAAGCGTAACCTCTGAATCAATTATGAGATTACTAGATGAAAAGACGACAAAGTACGAAGGTGAAGTTCTTTTCGAAGGAAAGAACTTACTGCAACTTAGCAAAGCCGACATGCGGGATATCCGTGGAAATAAGATTTCCATGGTTTTTCAGGACCCTATGACTTCTTTGAACCCCGTGCAAACAATCGGGGACCAAATAGCTGAAGTGATTGTTATCCATCAAAAAGTCAGTAAAGCTGAGGCATTTAAAAAAGCTGAAGAAATGTTGAGGCTTACTGGCATACCTGCACCGGAAAAAAGGATCAATGAATATCCTCATGAAATATCCGGGGGAATGCGCCAAAGAGTGTTAATCGCCATGGCCTTAGCCTGCAGACCCAAAGTACTTATTGCAGATGAGCCTACCACTGCTCTCGATGTAACGATTCAAGCTCAAATTTTAGACCTGATTGATGAATTGAAATCAGAGCTGGAAATGGGAGTAATTATGATCACCCACGACCTTGGTGTTGTAGCTGAAGTTTGTCAGCGGGTGGTAGTTATGTATTTAGGGCAAGTGATTGAAGAAGGAGAAGTAGGGACATTATTTTCCCGTCCTCTCCATCCATATACAAGGGGGTTACTGAAGTCAATTCCGCAGCTTGACGGAGACCGGACGGAAAAATTGCATGTTATTGAAGGAGTGGTTCCTCCTTTAACCGCTGTTCCGACAGGTTGTCGTTTTGCACCAAGATGTGCATTTGCCGACGATCATTGTACTAGCCAAGCACCGGTCCTAGAAGAAATAGGTAATGGACAAAAAGTGAGATGTTGGAAGGCAGATGAGCTTTTAAAAAAGGAGGGTTATGAACACAATGCAGCAACAATATGAGAAACAAGAACCTCTCCTGCAGGTAAAAAACCTACAGAAACATTTCCCAATCACTAATCCGCTTGGTAAAGTAACGGGCCATGTCAAAGCGGTCAATAATGTAACGTTTGATTTATACGAAAAAGAAACATTAGGGCTTGTCGGGGAATCGGGATGTGGCAAAAGTACTACAGGCAGAACGATTTTACGATTGACAGAGCCTACTTCCGGCACTGCATTATACAAGGGGAAAGACATCTTTAAATTAAAAGAAAAGGCATTTATGCCAGTTAGAAAAGAAATGCAAATGATTTTTCAAGATCCACATTCTTCGCTGAACCCTAAAAAAAGAATTGGCTATAGCATTGAGGAGCCCATGAAGATTCAAGGTATCGGTACAAAGGCTGAAAGAATGGAAAAAGCCATGGACCTATTAAACAAAGTCGGATTACGCAGAGATCAATATTATCGGTATCCTCATGAGTTTTCAGGGGGGCAAAGACAACGGATTGGTCTTGCACGGGCACTGGCTGTTACCCCAAAAGTCATTATATGTGATGAACCAGTCTCTGCTTTGGATGTTTCTATCCAATCCCAGGTTATTAATTTGTTGCAAGAATTACAGGAGGAATTTGAACAAGCTTATTTATTTATCGCCCATGATCTGAGTGTTGTTCGTCATATTTCCGATCGAATCGGAGTGATGTATTTGGGCAGTATCGTAGAATTGGCACCAACTGATGAACTCTTTAAAAATCCAATGCACCCTTATACCCAGGCCTTGCTGTCTGCAATCCCGATTGCCAATCCTCATAGAAAAAAAGAAAGGATTGTTATTAAAGGAGATGTGCCGTCTCCGACAAATCTGCCGTCAGGCTGTGTTTTCCACACTCGATGTCCACATGCCATGGATCGCTGTAAATCTGAGGTTCCGTCGATAACTCAAGGAGCAAATAGCCATCAGGTTGCTTGTCACTTATACACTTAATTCTTTTAAGGGGTAGGTTAAAATAAAGAGAGAGGAATACGGCTTATGATTAAGAAGTTACATCTACAGGGATCTGCAAAGGAAATTGGATTTGAACACGGGAGCAAAGGAAAACAAGAAGTGATAAATAGTCTTGAAACATATGAAAGGTTATTTTACGGTTTTAAGAAAATTAGTTGGTCCGAAGCCAAAGAGTACGCTTTACTTCACTTAAATGCAATTGAAAAATATGACTTGCAGATGGTCGAAGAAATGGAAGGGGTTGCTAATGGGGCGGGAGTAGATTTTGAAGATATTTTGACATTAAACGCCCGAAGTGAAATAGCCCTGACTAATAAAGGGAACATTTTTTCAGATGGTTGTACGACCATAGCTATTACCAGTCCCATTATTAATGACACGATCATAGGTCAAACTTGGGATTGGACTGCCTCACAAAAAAACAGTTTGTTATTACTTGATATACAAGCTAAATCCAAACCACGCATTACGATGGTGACCGAAGGGGGCATCATAGGGAAAATTGGTTACAATTCAGCTGGGGTCGGCCTATGTTTTAACGCTTTGATCACCGATAAGAAGACAAACGAAATCCCGATTCATCTTGGGACTAGGGCTGTCCTAAACTCATATTCCCAAGCTGAGGCAATTTCAAAAGTTGCAAACGGGCAAATGGCAGCCTCTGCCAGCTTTTTAATTGGGTATGATGATGGCGATGGGAACGGGATGGCAGTTAATCCCGAGGTCTCTCCTTACAGCATTGATTATGTAGGTGGAGATGATGGCTGGCTGGCCCATACAAACCATATTTGTTCCAGTTCTCTTAAAAGCAAATTAAAAGATCTGAATGACCTCAGGTTCGAAGACTCAATCCTTAGAAAGAAAAGAGCTGACCAACTCATAAAAGAAGGCATTGCCGCTAAGGAACCGATCAATGAAAAAACATTTGAGAGATGGCTGTCAGATACGTTTAATAAACCAAGTTCTATTAATCATTTTCAAAATGAAAATGCTCCAGAACATCGGAAAATGGAAACAATTTTCTCCATTATTATCAATTTATCAAAAAGGAGGGCATTATTGCGTATAGGTCAGGAAGGAGAGTTTGAGGAAATAGATACAATTACCGAACTAACATTGTAATGTAATTGTAAAAGAAAAAATACAACGGGGGAAACATCATGAAAAAAGTACTTATATCTTTTTTGATAGTCTTTTTGTTAGTTGGGTGTGGTTCGTCATCTGACGATGCAGGAAAAAGCGGAAATAGCGGTGAAAAAGGCGGCACGTTGAATATCGCTTATATGGCACAACCGCCTACTTTGGATCCGCACGTTACTGTGTCTGTAGCTACAACTGATATTGGACGTAATATTTTTGAAACACTTTTGGCCTTTAACGAAAGGAACGAAGCTGCACCATTACTTGCAGAGTCATTTGAATCAAGTGAAGATCTTAAAAGCATCACTTTCAAATTAAGAAAGGGCATTAAATTCCACAATGGGAAAGAAATGACGGCGGACGATGTAGTAGCTTCTATGGAACGCTGGAGAGTATTAAATGGCAAGGCAAACACATACTTTTCCAACTCTGAATTCGTAAAAGAAGATGATTATACAGTTGTTTTAAAAATGGATAAGCCATTTACAATCGCCAAGTATATATTATCCACTAATATAAACTTCGCAGCTATTATGCCAAAAGAAGTAATTGAAAATGCACCAAAAGCCGGGGTGAAGGAGTACATTGGAACAGGCCCGTTCAAGCTTGATGAATGGAAACAGGATCAATATATTAAGCTTGTAAAAAATGAAGATTATCAATCACCGCGTAGTGAACCTGATGGATTGGTTGGTAAAAAAGAGCCAATGGTTGATGAGTTAAATTTCCACATGGTTCCGGATGCATCAACAAGGACCGCTGGAATTCAAACGGGTGAGTATGACGTAGCGCTTCAAATTCCTTACGATAATGTTCCTGCAATAGAGAGTGATGGAAACCTAAAAGCAATTACCCATCCGGAAGGATTTAGCACCGTGGTATATAACAAGTGAAATGGGATATTTTCTAATGAAAAAGCCCGACAAGCGTTAAATCTGGCAGTGGACAAAAAAGAAGTAATGATGGCGGCTTTCACGGATGAAAAGTTTTATACTCAGGAACATGGATTGTTATCAAAGGAATTTGTAAGCTGGTATAGTGAACAGGGGAAAGACAAGTATGACGAATATGATCCGGAAGCGGCCAAAAAATTGTTTAAAGAAGCTGGGTATAATGGAGAAGAACTAACAATATTAACAACAAGAGATTACGAGGACCAATATCAAATTGGCGTTGTTATTCAGGAAAATCTCAAAAAGATTGGGGTTAAGTCTAAATTAGAGGTATATGACTGGGCAACGTTAATGGAAGTTAGAGAAGATGATAAATTTTATGACCTTATGCCAATGGGATACAACCCAGTCACTGACCCAACGCAAATTAACTTTTTAGATTCAAGGACTAAGTATACGGGTTGGTCGAATAGCCCGGAAATTGATAAACTATTAGACCAATTAATGGTTGCTCCTTCCGATGAAGCGGCTAAAGAGATATTCGGGAAGCTGCAAGGTGAATCCTGGAGTTACTTGCCTGCTATTAAATTTGGCGATTATGATGGAGTTGCCGCTATACGCACAAACGTTGAAGGTTTTGAGTGGTTCCATGGCCCAGTATTATGGAACACGACAAAGTCTAATTAATTTAATCCATTGACCGATTGTATCTAAATCAGATCAATAAGTAATTAAAAGTGAAAAGTGCAATGGAAAATGGAAGCGAGATGCCGGAAAAAGGTTCCGCCATTAAATTATAAAAGGCGTCCTCCGCTAGGAATGCTTAGTGGGGGACGCTTTTTTTAAAAACGATCAATATTGCCATCTGTTGAAGGTGCACGTTCAGTTTGTAATCAAGTATCACGTTTGGAAGAGGATTCAAACAAAATCAGAGAGGGGAATGCATTTTATGATTAAGAAGTTACATCTCCAGGGCTCTGCAAAGGAAATAGGATTCCTGCATGGGAGCCAGGGGAAACAAGAAGTGATGAATAGTCTGAAAGCATATGAAAGGCTATTTTATGTAGCCAAAAAAATGAGTTGGCAAGAAGCAAGGGAGCACTCATTGCTTCATTTAAATGCGATTGAAAAATATGATTTTCAGATGATTGAAGAAATGGAAGGGATTGCAGAGGGAGCGGGAGTAGATTTTGAAGATATTTTGACGTTAAACGCCCGAAGT
The DNA here is from genome assembly GCF_007681465.1 of Siminovitchia fortis. NCBI lineage: Bacteria > Bacillati > Bacillota > Bacilli > Caryophanales > Bacillaceae > Siminovitchia > Siminovitchia fortis. Next base: position 72,886 of record NZ_VEKZ01000005.1, on the reverse strand, counting down.
GAAATAGCCCTGACGAATATAGGGGAGGTTTTTTCGGATGGCTGTACGTCCATGGCTGTTTCCAGTCCAATCATTAAAGACACGATCATCGGCCAAACCTGGGATTGGACGGCATCACAAAAAAACAGTTTGCTATTACTTGATATAGAAGCTAAGAATGCCCCGCTTATCACAATGGTAACCGAAGGTGGGATCATAGGGAAGATTGGTTTTAACTCAGCAGGGGTAGGCTTTTGTTTAAATGCTTTAGTTACAGATAAAGGGACAAACAAAATACCGCTGCATCTTGGATATCGAGCCGTATTAAACTCATATTCCCAAGCCGAAGCAATTTCTAAGATTTCAAATGGGCAAATTGCGGCTTCCGGAAATTTTTTAATTGGCTATGATGATGGCAATGGAAATGGAATGACGGTGAATCTGGAGGTCTCTCCTTTTGGGATTGATTATGTAGGTGGCGACGATGGTTGGCTGACTCACACAAACCATATTTGCTCCAATGTCATTAAGCAATATGTAAATGACGTGAATGATGTTCGGTTTGAAGATTCAATCCTTCGAAAGAAAAGGGCTGATCAACTTATTAAAGCAAGCATAGCTGCTAAAGAACCTATTAATGAACAAACGTTTGAGAGATGGTTATCGGATACGTTGAATAAACCAAGCTCCATTAATCATTTTGAAAATGAAAACGCACCAGAATATCGAAAAGTAGAAACCATTTTCTCTATTATTATGAATCTGTCAGAAAGAAGAGCATTATTACGTGTAGGTCAGGAAGGAACATTCGAAGAAATAGATAATATTAGCGCGGTAACAATGTAATTATTTAAAGGTGGAAAATCATAAAAGTACAACGGAGGGAAGATCATGAAAAAAATATTCATATCTTTTTTGATAATCTTTATGTTGGTTGGCTGTGCTTCTTCTTCTGATGAAACAAGCAAAAGTGGAAAAAGTGATGAAAAAGGTGGCACGTTGAATGTCGCTTTTATGGCACAACCGCCTACCTTGGACCCGCATGTGACTGTTGCGGTGCCTACAGCTCAGATTGGCCGCAATATTTTCGAAACACTTCTTGGATTCAATGAAAGGAATGAAGCTGCTCCATTACTGGCAGAATCATTTGAATCAAGTGAAGATCTTAAAAGCATCACTTTCAAATTAAGAAAAGGCGTTAAATTCCATAATGGGAAAGAAATGACCGCAGATGATGTAGTAGCTTCTATGGAGCGCTGGAAAGTATTAAATGGCAAGGCGAACACATATTTCTCAAAATCTGAATTTGTAAAAGAAGATGATTATACAGTTGTTTTAAAAATGGATAAGCCGTTTACAATCGCCAAGTATATTTTAGCCACTAATATCAATTTCCCGGCTATTATGCCAAAAGAAGTGATTGAAAATGCACCAAAATCCGGAGTTGAGGAGTATATTGGAACAGGTCCATTCAAGCTTGAGGAATGGAAGCAGGACCAGTATATTAAGCTGGTTAAAAATGAAGATTATCAATCGCCGCGAAAAGAACCTGATGGGGTGGTCGGTAAAAAGGATCCGATGGTTGACGAATTGGTTTTCCATATGGTCCCAGATGCTTCAACGAGAACCGCTGGGATACAAACGGGAGAGTACGATGTGGCACTTAATATCCCTTACGATAATGTTTCTGTAATTGAAAGTGATGCGAATTTAGAAGCAATTACCCATCCGGAAGGATTCAGCTCGGTTATATTTAACAAGCGCAATGGGCTGTTTTCGAATGAAAAAGCCCGAGAAGCTTTAAACCTTGCAGTGGATAAAAAAGAGGTAATGATGGCTGCATACACCGATAAAAAGTTCTATACGCAGGAACACGGATTGTTAACGAAGGAATATGTAAGCTGGTACAGCGAACAGGGTAAAGAAAAATATGATGCATATGACCCGGAAGCGGCTAAAAAGTTATTTAAAGAGGCTGGCTATAACGGGGAAAAACTGAAAATATTAACTACCAGGGAGTATGATTCTCACTATCAAACTGCAGTTGTTATTCAGGACAACCTTAAAAAGATTGGGGTTAAGACTGAATTACTAGTGTATGACTGGGCTACATTGATGGAAGTCAGAGAAGATGACAAATTTTATGATCTATTGACAATGGGTAACATACCAGTCACTGACCCAACGCAAATTAACTTTTTAGACTCTAGAATTAATTATACAGGCTGGTCGAATAGCCCGAAAATTGATCAATTGTTGGATCAATTGATGGTGGCTCCTTCTGATGAAGAGGCTAAAGAGATATTCGGCAAACTGCAAGATGAAACTTGGAACTACTTGCCTGCTATAAAATTTGGTGATTATGATAGGGTTACCGCTATACGTACCAATGTTGAAGGTTTTGAGTGGTTTCAAGGTCCGTCTTTTTGGAATACGACAAAGTCTAACTAGTCTAACCCATTGACCGATCTAAATCAGATCGAAAAATAATTAAAAATAATGGAAAATGGAAAAGAGATGCAGGAAAAAGGATCCGCCATTAAATTATAAAAGGTGTCCTCCGCTAAGAAAGCTTAGTGGGGGACACTTTTTTTAAGGCTTAAAATAAGGTACGCAAAAAATGGAATTAGCAAATTGGGTCAAATGATGTCAATAAAGTTCAAAAAGCCCCAACAATAGTGCAAATCTATTATCGGAACTTTTTTTATAATAAGATAAAGGTAACACAAGCTTTGTAAAAGAGTGAAACACGAAAATGAAAGGGCTATCATTAAAAAATATCTGAAGGAAGGGGTTGCGGAGGGATCTGGAAGGAGCATGTGAAGATAAAAATAATATGAGAGCGGTAACAATGTAATTGTTTTTATATGTGGAAAATCATAAAAAATACAAGGGAGGAAAGAACATGAAAAAATTATTCATATCTTTTTTGATCGTCTTTATGTTGGTTGGCTGTGCTTCGTCATCTGATGAAGCCGGTAAAAGCCAAAAAAGTGATGAAAAAGGCGGTACATTGAATGTCGCTTATATGGCACAACCGCCTACCTTAGATCCGCATGCTACCGTTTCGGTGGCCACGACAGAAATTGGGCGTAATATTTTCGAATCGCTCTTGGCCTTCAATGAAAGGAACGAAGCTGCACCATTGCTGGCGGAGTCGTTTGAATCAAGTGAAGATCTTAAAAGCATCACTTTTAAATTAAGAAAAGGCGTTAAATTCCATAATGGGAAGGAAATGACGGCAGATGATGTCGTAGCTTCCATGGAACGCTGGAGAGAGTTAAATGGAAAGGCAAACACCTATTTTTCCAAATCTGAATTTGTAAAAGAAGATGATTATACGGTTGTGTTAAAAATGGATAAGCCATTTACAATCGCGAAGTATATATTAGCCACTAATATAAACTTTCCGGCTATTATGCCAAAAGAAGTGATTGAAAATGCACCAAAAGCCGGAGTGAAAGAGTATGTTGGAACAGGCCCGTTCAAGCTTGAAGAATGGAAACAGGATCAATATATTAAGATGGTTAAAAATGAAGATTACCAATCGCCGCGTAATGAACCGGATGGATTGGTCGGCAAGAAGGACCCGATGGTTGATGAATTGGTTTTCCATATCGTTCCTGATGAATCAACTAGAACTGCCGGAATTCAAACGGGAGAGTACGATGTATCACTTGAAATTCCTCACGATAATTTTGCAGCATTGGAAAGTGACGGAAACCTGGAAACAATGACCTATACAAATGGATTTAACACAGTTGTATTTAATAAACGTAATGGGCTATTTTCCAATGAAAAAGCCAGACAGGCGTTAAACTTGGCAGTGGATAAAAAGGAAGTAATGATGGCCGCATTCACGGATGAAAAGTTCTATACCCAGGAACATGGATTATTAGCTAAGGAGTTTGTAAGCTGGTACAGTGACAAGGGGAAAGACAAGTATGACGCATATGACCCGGAAGCTGCCAAAAAATTGTTTAAAGAGGCTGGTTATAACGGAGAAGAACTAACAATATTAACAACAAAGGATTATAATGAACAATATCATACAGCGGTTGTTATTCAGGAAAACCTTAAAAAGATTGGAGTTAAATCTAAATTAGAGATATATGATTGGGCCACTCTGATGGAAGTCAGGGAAGATGATAAATTTTATGACTTAATGCCAATGAGTTATCAAGTGGCGACTGACCCAACACAAATTAACTTTTTAGACTCCAGGACTAACTATACCGGTTGGTCGAATAGTCCTGAAATTGATCAATTGTTGGACCAATTGATGGTTGCTCCATCAGATGAAGAGGCGAAAGAGATATTTGGCAAACTTCAAGAGGAATCTTGGAACTACCTGCCTGCCATTAAATTTGGGGATATAGATAGTGTTGCCGCGATTCGGACCAATGTTAAAAACTTTGAGATGTTCCACGGACCGGTTTTTTGGAACACTACAAAGTCTGACTAATCTAAGACGTATACTGAGAATGATTAAATCAGATTGACTGGCATACCCGTAAAAACAACTTGGCCATAACAAAACCGACTGCTTCCCATGAAGCAGTCGGTTTTGTATGCATTAAGCCATAAAATGAGGTAGCACAACGCCCCCGTATATAAATGCAGCAACAATCATAATCGCGGGGTGGATTTTCCACCAGACCATGGCGACCAGTGCAATTAAGCCGATAAAAACGGATTGCCAAATACCGATGGAGTCGAAGGAGACGGAGCTGAATTGCCAAGTGAGCTGGATCATCATGACTGCGATGACCGGCTGCACCAACATGGTCATCCCTTTGACGACAGGCGATTGTTTAAATTGATTCAAAATTTTCAGCAACACTATAATGGCGATGGCAGAGGGTGCTATTGTGCCTATGGAAGCAACAATGAGCCCGAGCCAGCCGGCTTCCTGGTATCCCGCGAAAGCGGCGATTTTTGTTGCAATCGGGCCGGGCAGGGCGTTTGCGACAGCCAGCATATCAACGAATTCCGTATTTGTCATCCACCCGTAATGGTCGACTACCTGCTGCTGTGTTAACGGTATGGTTGCGGGGCCTCCGCCGTAACCTAAAATGTTGGCGACAAAAAAGGCCCAAAATAAATCCCAATAAATCATGAAGACATTCCCCCGCTATTTTCACGCATGCTTTCTTCTTTTCTTCCCCACTTCTGTTTAGCCCAATTATACACTTTGATATGGACCGTACCGTAAGCCAAAAAAGCAATAATGACAATGGCAGGATGAACATCCAACAAACCAAGCAGCAAAAAGGCGATGATCCCAAATCCTACGCCAATCACCTTTCCAAGCCCGCCCCAGGTTTTTGCGCAAAACTCATAGGCGGTGATCCCGAGCAAGACGGCAATAACCGGCCTGACAGCTGCAATCATTCCAGCTATGATCACTGATTCCTTCATGGAATATAGGGCGCCCAATAAAGCAACCATGGCAATGGTTGTAGGCAAAATATGAACAAGTATGGCCGCTACTGCGCCCATCGCCCCTTTTTGTTGATAACCGAGCTGTGCGGCCAGCTTTGTGGCAATTGGTCCGGGCAATGCATTGGCAAAAGCCAGCAGCTCACCGAATTCTTTATCCGTCATCCATTTATAGCGAATAACGGCTTCATGACGGAACAGAGGAATGACGGAAGGTCCTCCTCCATAACCGAAAATCCCGACTCTTAGCATGGCGCCTGATAGTGCCATATATCCTTTGAGGTCCATTTCCAATCCCTCCTGTCAGAATGAAAGTTTTAAAGTTTAAGTCCCATTCTACTCTTGTAACGCTTTAACAGCATCTGGGTGTCCACCCGCATGATTCCTTTTGTGGAATAGAGTGTTTCAAGCAAAAACTCTTCCATTTCCTTCATATTTTTAAAAACGCCGTGCATATGAAGGGTGCTTGGTCCTGTCATATGATAAAGACTCGTCACTGCAGGATGTAAAGCAAGCTTCTCGGCAATTTCATCCAAATATTTCGGTTCCACATCCACATTGAAAAAAGCAGATACCTGAATACCTACTTTTATCGGATTGACGACAGCCGTAAAGCGCTCAATTACCCCGGCTTCAATCAATGACTGGATGCGGGATTGCACGGCTACCCTGGACAGCCCGATCTCCTTGGCAAGGTCTGTATACGAAATCCGGGCATTTTCCAGCAATATTTCAATGATCTTTTTGTCCGTATCATTCAATTTCATGGCCGGCATATGATTTGCATCAAAATCATCTTTGGGTTTCATTGTTCACATTCCTTTTATAATTTGTCTTGTCTTATTACAAATGGTTTGGTTATTGTGAAAATAACTTTCGATATGATCAACTATAATCTATTCATCATTCAAAATCAATTAATAATGGGATTTTTTATTTCAAAATTAATACATTAATCTAAATGAAATTGTTTTGGACGCAATGATATAAATTAGACTTACATATATAACAAAGTGAAAGCATAACATTACATTTAGTTATTTATTGAAGGGTATATTAGTTTATTATTTTCTCTTTGTTTATTGACAATATTTTTTAAATTTCGTAGGATAAAATGGAATGCGCTTTCTTTCAATAGGTAGAGTAAATTTACATATTATTCAACCGATTATTATTTCTTTCATAGAGGAGAGAGTCAATTGATCACTTTCAACCACTTATCACATCCATACCCGATCACAAGAAATTCGGCCTACGCGATGAACGGGGTTGTGGCAACATCCCAGCCGCTTGCAGCACAGGCGGGGCTCGAGATTTTACAAAAAGGCGGGAATGCGATTGATGCGGCGATTGCTACAGCGGCCTGCCTGACGGTGTGTGAGCCGACATCCAACGGTATCGGCGGCGATGCTTTTGCACTTGTTTGGACAAAAGGGAAGCTCCATGGTCTAAACGCAAGCGGACGGGCACCCAAAAACATATCTATAGAGAAAGTAAAAGAAATGGGCCACGATGAGATGCCCAAATATGGATGGCTGCCGGTTACGGTACCGGGTGCGCCGGGTGCCTGGGCGGAGCTTTCCAGGAGATTCGGAAAGCTGCCATTGAAGGAGGTTCTTAAGGATGCCATTAACTATGCAGAAGAAGGCTATCCGGTATCACCGACATTAAGCAGATTTTGGCGCAAAGCATACCTGGAATTTTCCAATGAATTAAGGGGTGACGAATTTAAGCACTGGTTTGAGACGTTTGCTCCGAACGGCTATGCTCCTGCCGTTGGGGAGGTCTGGAAGTCCCAGGGCCATGCCGATACGTTGAGTGCGATAGCGGAAACGGACGGAGAGTCTTTTTACCGTGGAGAATTGGCAAAGAAAATAGCCGCTTTTTCAAGGGATACAGGCGGTTTTATTACAGAAGAGGATTTGGCGGAATATCAAGCGGAATGGGTTGACCCGATCAGCATCAACTACCGCGGATATGATGTTTGGGAAATCCCTCCGAACGGGCAGGGAATCGTAGCGCTTCAGGCTTTGAATATTTTAAAAGGCTTCGAGTTTACGAGAAAAGAGTCGCTTGATACTTACCATAAGCAGATCGAAGCGATGAAACTGGCCTATGTTGATGGGTACAAGCATATTACGGATCCGGAGCATATGAAGTATACAGTAGAGGAAATTTTAAGTGATTCGTATGCCGAGGAACGGCGCAAGCTGATCAAGACAGAAGCATGCATGCCTGAACCGGGCAAGCCATCCGCCGGTGGAACTGTTTATTTGGCGACTGCCGATAAAGAAGGGAATATGGTTTCCTTTATCCAGAGCAACTATATGGGATTTGGTTCTGGCTTGGTAGTTCCTGGCACGGGCATCGCCCTGCAAAACCGCGGGAAGAACTTTTCTTTGGATCCGAACCATGTGAATGCCCTTGAAGGCGGAAAGAAGACATTCCATACCATCATCCCGGGATTTTTGACGAAAGGCGACCAAGCTGTCGGACCTTTCGGTGTCATGGGCGGGTTCATGCAGCCTCAGGGACACGTCCAGGTGATTATGAATTCAATCGACTTCGGCCTTCACCCCCAGGCAGCGCTTGACGCACCGCGCTGGCAGTGGATCAAAGGGAAGACGGTGGAAGTGGAGCATCGCTTCCCGCACCATTTTGCGGAAAGCTTAGCTTTCCAGGGACATGATATTCGTATCGCCCTTGAAACAAATAATTTTGGACGGGGACAGATCATTTGGAGGAACCCGGACACGGGAGTGCTGGTTGCTGGAACGGAATCCCGGACAGATGGCGCGATCGCGCTTTGGTAATAAAAAAACAGAGTCGGCCTTTGATGGGGGGCTGACTCTGTTTAGTTTTTCCATCAAATCAATCCATCATCTCTGCCAATATTTCATAGGAACGCAGGCGGTCTTCCTGATAGAAAATTTGTGAGTTGACAATGACTTCATCCGCTTCGGTGCTCTCAATTACTTTCTCGAGTTGTTCCTTGACTTTGTCAGGAGTTCCGACAAATGTATAGCCTGTATCAAGGGTTTGTTCGACTGATGCCCTTTCAAAAGGCGACCAGGCTTTTTCAATATCATCAATTGGCGGTTTTAGCTGGGACGGCATATTTCTGATCAGGCTCAAGAATTGCTGCTGTTGTGAAGTTGCAAGCCATTTGGCCCGCTCTTCCGTGTCGGCTGCGATGATGTTCACTCCCACCATGGCATACGGTTTTTCTAGAACATCCGAAGGCTGGAAATTGTCGCGATAGAGTCTTAGTGCAGGCAGCGTATATTGCGGTGCAAAGTGGCTTGCGAAAGAAAAAGGCAATCCCTTAAGGGCGGCCAGCCTTGCACTGAAGTCACTGGAGCCAAGCAGCCAGATTGGAATATTTAGCCCTCTTCCCGGGTAGGCATGGACACGGCCGACCGGATTTTCACTGAAATAATTTTGCAGCTCTTCCAATTGCTGAGGAAACTCTTCAGCTCCCCTGTTTAATGTCCGGCGCAGAGCAAAAGCAGTGGCCTGGTCACTGCCGGGTGCACGGCCCAGTCCGAGATCGATGCGGCCCGGGTAAAGCGACTCCAGTGTGCCGAACTGCTCGGCTATAACTAGTGTTGCGTGGTTGGGCAGCATAATGCCGCCGGCTCCGACCCGAATAGTTTTGGTGGAGCCCGCTATATGGCCGATGAGCACTGAAGTGGCCGAGCTGGCAATGCCGGGCATATTATGGTGTTCCGCAAGCCAGTAACGGTTAAACCCCCATTTTTCAACATGCTGTGCCAGCTGGGCGCTGTTTTTAAATGATTCAGAGGCATTGCTGCCTTCGGTGATTGGCGCCAAGTCCAAAACAGACAATGGAATTCCGTGAAATTTTTTTATGGATGGAGAATTCAAATACGATCACTCCTTAAAGATCTCTTAAAGGAATGATAGAATGTTTATAAGTGAACGTCCAATTATGTGACTTTGAATGGAGGGGGAACTTTTTGGAAAAATTGTCTGAACAGGCTATTCAAGAAAGGTTGTCCGAGTTGAAGGAGTGGAGGCTGGCGGATGAAAAGTGGATTGTCCGCAAATACCGTTTCAGGGATTATCTGCAAGGAATTTCCTTTGTGAAAAAGATTGCAGAAGAGTCGGAGAGGGTTCAGCATCATCCATTCATAACAATTGAGTACAAATTGATCACGGTGAAAATTTCCTCTTGGAGAGCAAAGGGCCTGACGGAATTGGATTTTGAAATGGCAGAGGCTTACGATCGTTTTTACTTGGAAATGAATTTTTGAAGATTTCATATACTTCCATTATTTGCTTTTCCGTGTTACCATGTCTGTAGATATACAATTTTATACTGAAAACGCTAGGGGAATCCTTCAAAAGGACTGAGAGAAGAGTGTAACTCCGATACCCTTATGACCTGATCAGGTTTGTGCCTGCGTAGGGAAGTGCCACATTATTTTGTCTTAGTCTATAATGCCACCTTCCCGGATAAAGGGAGGTGGCTATTTGCATTTGCAAAGGAGGGGGCTTGGGGTGGAGCTGATCGCCGTAACAAATGACCGGTTTGATGTCGCCATGCTTGCTCGTATCATCGTTGAGGTTGAGCCGTTCGTCGACTATTTTATCATCAGAGAGAGGACAAAAACAGCCAACGAATACATACGATTGATCGGCCGTCTGTCCGCTGCAAAAGTCAACAAAGAAAAGCTGATCATAAATGACAGGGTAGATGTTGCGGTTGTGACGGGCATCAACAAGGTACAGCTTCCCGGCCACGGCTTGACGTTGCAGCAAGTGAAATCGTATTTTCCGAATTTGCGTACCGGAAGGTCAATCCACTCGCCGGAAGAAGCCTGGGAGGCGAGCCGGTCAGGAGCCGACTGGCTTTTATATGGACATGTATACGATACGGATTGCAAAAAAGGTGTACCTGCCCGCGGTCTTGAGGAACTGAAATTGATTGCGGAAAATGTGCAGTCCGATATATACGCGATTGGCGGAATCAAGCCTGAGCATGTTGTGGAACTGAACAAGATGAACATAAGGGGGATTGCCGTTATGTCTTCAATTTTTGACAGCGCCAAACCAGCCAGGGCTGCGGAAGAATACCACGAAGCCTGCCGAGCTTATCAATTTTTAGAAGGGGGTTGAATGCTGTGCATATCACGTTAAATGGAAACCGATATGAGCTGCCAAAAGGTGTTTCAAATGTTCAGCAGCTGCTTGAGCATTTGGAGCTTACCGAGCGCATCGTGATCGTGGAAGTAAATAAAGAAATTGTTCAAAAAGACGATTACGACCGCCCGATCCGGGATCGGGATGAAGTGGAAATGATCCATTTTGTAGGGGGAGGATGAAAAAATGAGCATGTTAAAAATAGGGGATAAAACCTTTCGATCAAGACTATTGCTTGGCACAGGAAAATATCCGTCCTTTGAGATCCAAAAGGAAGCGGTCCGTGTATCGGAAGCTGAAATTCTTACCTTTGCAGTAAGAAGGATGAATGTGTTTGAACCTTCGCAGCCGAATTTCCTGGAAATGCTGGATTTATCAAAATACACCCTGCTTCCCAATACGGCCGGGGCAAAAACCGCGGAGGAAGCCGTCAGAACGGCGAAGCTGGCCAAGGCTTCAGGGTTGTGCGACATGGTGAAGGTGGAAATCATCGGCTGTGATCGTTCGCTTCTGCCGGATCCGGTTGAAACGCTGAAAGCTTCGGAAATGTTATTGGAAGAAGGCTTCACGGTCCTTACATATACATCGGATGATGTGGTATTGGCCAGAAGGCTGGAAGAGCTCGGTGTTCATGCGGTCATGCCGGGTGCCTCGCCGATCGGTTCGGGTAAAGGGATTTTAAATCCGCTCAATCTGAAATTCATTATTGAACAATCGAAAGTGCCGGTTATTATTGACGCAGGAATCGGTTCCCCGAAAGATGCCGCATATGCCATGGAGCTTGGAGCGGATGCCGTCCTGCTGAATACAGCCGTTTCGGGTGCAAAAGATCCTGTAAAAATGGCCGAAGCCATGAAGCTGGCGATTGAAGCCGGACGTCTTGGTTTTGAAGCCGGAAGAATCGATGAGCGTGATTACGCTGTGGCCAGCAGCCCGACGGAAGGGCTGCTTCCGACTTGAACGGACGATATTCCAGGCAGGAACTGTTTGAGCCGATAGGGGAAGAAGGCCAAAAAAAGATCAGGCAGGCCCATGTTTTGATTATCGGAGCTGGGGCGCTTGGATCGGCAAGCGCAGAAATGCTTGCCCGCTCCGGTGTCGGAAAACTCACGATTGTGGACCGGGACATTTTGGACTGGAGCAATTTGCAGCGGCAGCAGCTATATACTGAGCAGGACGTGATGGATCGACTTCCGAAGGCGGTTGCGGCTAAAAAGCGGCTTGGGGATATTAATAGCACAGTTGAAGTTGAAACTTTTGTGGCTGATGTCACGCCGGAAAATGCAGAAGAGCTGGCCAGAGGCAAATCGCTGATCGTGGATGCTACGGACAATATTGAGACAAGGCTTTTAATGAATGATGCGGCACTGAAAGTGGGTATCCCTTTTTTTATGGGAGCGGTTGTCGCCAGCTATGGGCTGACTTATCCCATTGGGCTGGGAGGTCATCCCTGTCTTCATTGTTTGCTCGAAACCCTTCCCCCGCAAACACTTACCTGCGATACGGCGGGGGTCATCAGCCCGATTATACAGGTCGTTGCTGCCCACCAAGTGACGAATGTTTTCAAATATATTGTCGGGGAAAAAGTCGACCCCAGACTTAAATCCTTTGATCTTTGGACAGGCGGTCAAGCGGCGATTGATGTAACGACGCTCCGGCGACCTAATTGTCCAAGCTGTTCTAAAAAAGCAGATTATCCGTTTTTATCAAGGGAAAATCAAACGAAAACGGCGGTCTTGTGCGGACGGAATACAGTGCAGTTGACCTTGTCGCGTGACAGGAATGTGGAATTAAGGCCGCTCGCCGAATCCATTCGCCCAATAGTAACTGATTTGATCTCCAACGTGCATTTGGTAGCCTGCCAATTTGACGGACACCGTATCGTTTTATTCCGCGACGGCCGTATGCTGGTGCATGGAACGAAAGATATTGTCAAGGCAAAGGCAGTTGCGTCTAAGCTGTTGGGGTGAAAAATTAGGTGAAGAGCATTCTGATTTGTTGGGATGCTCTTTTTATTTTACGAAAAGAGAATTGAGCCCAGCCTCCGGGTAGCTGGCTTCGAAGATTTCCTGAATGCTTCCCAAGCAGAGGACAAAACTGAAAACACGGTAGGCAATTGAGGTGTATGCCTCCCGAGTAGAGGATAAAATAGAAAACACAGTAGGCAAACGAGGTCAATGCCTCCCAAGCAGAGGGCAAAATAGAAAACATGGTGGGCAAACGAAGTGTATGCCTCCCGAGTAGAGGGTAAAATTGAAACTACAGTAGGCAAACGAGGTCAATGTTTCCGAGCAGAGGATAAAATAGAAAACACGGTAGGCAATGTGGCGTATGACTTCAAACAGAAGGAAAAATGAAGAGCCCGTCGTCCGGTCTGTACGTCGTTGACCGAGCGCTTCCGCCTTTCTTGTAACAAATTCTTTACATTGGGTTCTGTTTACTTTTTGATGCTTCTTCATTAGTATTATTTAAGGATAAATAATGTCGAAAGATATGAAAAAAGGGCTGAAGAAATGGATCTGCAAACATTGCTTTTCATGTTTTTTGGAGGGCTGGGAATTTTCCTATACGGGATTAAGACGATGGGTGACGGCCTTCAAAAAGCGGCTGGCGACAGACTTCGGGATTTGCTTGACCGGTTTACTACAAGGCCGGTCCTGGGCGTGTTGACCGGTATTGTTGTTACAGGTCTAATCCAATCCAGTTCTGGAACGACGGTTTTGACAATCGGATTGGTCACGGCAGGGTTTATGACGTTAAGGCAGGCTATTGGGGTCATTATGGGCGCCAATATTGGAACGACCGTTACGGCTTTTATTATCGGAATCAATATTTCTGAGTATGCCTTGCCGATTATTGCAGTTGGTGCCTTCTTGATTTTCTTTTTCAAAAATCATAAAGTCAATAACTTTGGAACAGTGATTTTTGGATTTGGCGCTTTGTTTTTCGGCTTAAGTCTAATGGGTGATGCGATGAAGCCACTTCGTGGAGCGCAATTTTTCACTGATTTAACAGTAAGCCTCAGTGATCATCCGCTGCTTGGCGTCCTGGCCGGTATTCTGTTTACTGTTATCGTTCAAAGCTCGTCGGCATCTATTGCCCTTCTTCAAACACTTTTTGATCAAGGCACCATTACCTTGCAAGCGGCCTTGCCCATTTTGTTCGGTGATAATATCGGAACGACGATTACAGCCGTATTGGCATCCATTGGTGCTTCGATTGCAGCAAAGCGAGCTGCTTTAACTCATGTCCTGTTTAATGTTATAGGCACAGTTCTTGTTTTAATTCTATTCGTTCCGTTTACCCATTTTATCGAATATTTGCAGGCAACCTTGGACTTGAATCCAAAGATGACCATTGCTTTTGCCCACGGAACATTTAATGTGTCGAATACGATTTTACAATTTCCTTTCATCGCTGTATTAGCCTGGATTGTCACGAAACTCATACCGGGTGAGGATAAGATGATTGACTTCAGGCCGGTTCATTTGGGAGAAAACTTTATCCGGCAATCCCCGTCTGTTGCCCTCGGGCAGGGCAAAAAGGAAGTTCTTCGAATGGGCGAACTGGCAGAGCAAGGACTAAAAGAGGTAAGTGGCTTTTATAAAACAAGGGAAAAGAAACACCGGGAGCTGCTTCCGCAAATAGAAGACGCCCTGAACAATCTGGATAAGGTCATTACGGATTATTTGGTTCAAATTTCATACCATTCCTTATCCGATCAGGACTTGAAAACCCACAGTTCCCTCTTGAATACAGTGATGGATTTGGAACGCATCGGTGATCATATAGAAAATATCATGGAACTTGTCGACAGCCAGATCCATAATAAAGTGAAGTTTTCTGAATCGGCCATCCAAGATTTGGACAGGATGTTCGAATTGACTTCCTCCACTCTTCACCAGGCGCTTGAAGCTTTGCAGGAAGATAATGAATCCAAAGCGGGAGCGGTGCTTGCCAATGAAAGGCTGATCAATAAAATGGAGCGGGATCTCCGTAAAAAGCATATCCAGCGGCTTAATGACAATAAGTGTACGGGTACAGCCGGAATCGTTTATGTGGATATTGTCAGCAATCTCGAGCGTATCGGAGATCACGCAGTTAACATCGCGCAGGCTGTAATTGGAGATATTTAAACAAAAGGCGGCAGACAGGGGGTTAGCCCGGTCTGCCGCTTTTAACCTTCTGTATTTTCTTGGCCTTTATAACGTTCATTTCTTTCCCCGCCGTCGGCGAGTTCTTCGGAAAACTCATGGTTCTCCTTGCTTTTCTTCCATGCATATTTAATATCAGCCCTTGTCATATTGTTGTTTGGAGCTGCTTCTTCATTCAATTTCTCCATTTTTTTCATCCTTTCAAGCTATAGTCATCAGAATCCGTTTCTTCATCATCTTGTTGAACGGCCGCAATAAATCCATAACCGGTCGGGCTCCATTCCAACACTTCTTCCTTGGGTTTTCTATTTAAATTCAGTTTTTGGTCATTTTTTTCCATCGGAGGACCTCCTTTTGCCATTATTGTCCCCTTTGTTCGTAAAAAATTATTCAGGCCGGAGCAAACTGTATACCTTTCCTAGCTCCGCATAGTCATTCCCGGCAAGCCGGGCAACAGGGCGCAAAGCTTCGGTAAAAACATAGCCTTTTTGGGGGTCATATACTTCTTCATCCATATGTACGTATATAACTCGAGCCATGAGAAAATCAGTTACGGTGTCGCCGCGGTCATTTTTGATTTCGTGGTGCTGCTCAAGCCGGCACTCAAATCGGACCTTTGCTTCCAAAATGCCGGGGACGCTCACTTTTGTGCTCTCTACAATGTTAAGCCCCGTTAACTCCAGCTCACTGCGAGCTGCGGGAAGCAAGGCGGCGGTTTCGTTAATATCTTCAATCAGGTTTTCCGTGCTTATATGTACGACAAGCTCACCACTTTTAATGGCATTCCGTGCCGTATCCTTCATGGTGTTTCCTTTCCGTCTTCCGATGGACAGCGAAATAATCGGGGGGGCGCTGCTGATTATATTGAAAAAGCTGAATGGAGCTGCGTTGACCGCTCCATTTACAGTTGAAGAGGTTGTGACAAATGCGATAGGGCGAGGAACGATGGCCCCAGATAGCAGTTTGTACATTTCCTTGCCCTTCAGTTCATTTGGATCAAGAGTGATCATGAAATACCGCCTTTCTTAAGTATTCCGATTAATTTTTATTTCAATTGTACACAAGCTCTGGTGAAAAGAGAATATATATCTTTTGTCCAGGCATCCGGCATCCGCTATTCTTAAGATATAAATACTTTCTTATAGAAAGCGGTGTGGATGATGGAAAAAGTTTTTTCAAAAAAGCGTTTGCTGAAAGAATTAAACGATTGTCCTTCGTATGAAGGGATAGATCCGGCTGAATTGGCGGAAAAGCTGGCTGGGCTTGCTGAAATCGGAAGAACAGTGGGAGGGGGAGTCTCCCGTTTTCCTTATAAAGTTGAAGAAAAGCAGGCTAAGCAATTGTTCAGCGGATGGATGGAAGAAATGGGTCTTGCCGTCAAGGAGGATGCGATTGGAAACTTATTCGGAAGGCTTGATGGGGAAAATCCTGACCTTCCTGTGGTGTTGACAGGCTCCCATTTGGACAGTGTCCCGAATGGCGGTGCTTTTGACGGACCGCTCGGATGCGTCAGCAGCCTGCTTGCCGTCAAGGCGCTTATCCAGTCAGGCGCCCCTTTGAAAAGGTCGGTTGAACTCGTCGTATTTGTCGACGAAGAAGGTACAAGGTTCAACAACAGCCTGTTTGGGAGCAGGACATTGATGGGCGAAGTAAAAAAAGAAGACCTGATGAAATTTAAGGACCAGAACGGAAAAGTGTTATATGAGGCGATGAAGGAAAGCGGCTTCGACCCCGACAATATTTCATCCGCTTATCGGAACCCGAAGGAAATCCATGCTTTTTTGGAATTGCATATTGAGCAGGGAAAAAGGCTGGAGGCGGAAGGGAAAAATATCGGGATCGTAAACGGGATCGCCGGACCTGTCTGGACTTCCTTTACATTTTATGGTGAAACAGACCATGCAGGAAACACGCCGATGGAGTATCGGAAAGATACGGTGGCTGCAGCAGGGGAGTTTATCTTGGCGGTTGAACAAATGCCAAGAATATTTAGCGAAACGGCTGTCGCGACTGTCGGCAAAATGAATATTTTTCCTAACGGAACAAACGTGATTGCAGGAAAAACGGAATTAATGGTGGATGCAAGGGATATTGATGAAAATGCGAGAGACCGAATGATTGCCGCTTTGAAAAATACGGCGAAGGAAATCGCGCAAAAACGGGGGCTGTCTGTAGAAGTAAAAGAAGAAGTCAAAATCCCGCCTGTTGTTGTCCCTAATAAAATTCAGGAAGCAGTCCGTGAAGCTGCTGAAACAAGCGGATTGACGGCCATCAACATTCCAAGCGGGGCAGGACATGACGCGATGATCATGGGAAAATATGTGCCATCCGGTATGATTTTTGTTCCAAGCCTGAACGGGAAAAGCCACTCCCCTGAAGAATGGACGTCCTTGCCGGACTGTGTGAATGGAATCCAAGTGATGAAAAAGGCGTTGAAACGGCTGGCTAACGATTAAAGGGCGCCCTCCGCGCCCTCTCAAGTCATTATTTTATATTCTCTTCCAATGCTTCCTTCATATTTTTCTCCGTAATATTCCAGTGGGAAGTGTTCCACGCGGCTTTTCCATCGTCTAAAAGGAAAATCTGCGGCGATTCATGTTTGATTCCCAAATCCTCCGCTACTTGATTTGAAACCGGGCGGCTTTCGCTCACGATCAAATAATACTTGTCCAGGTCAGTTGCAAACTCTTGGTATTCCTTATAGGCATTGGCGCTGACAGGGCATGTAGTGCTATGTTTGAACAAAAATGCAGGTTTCTCTTTTGAACCCTGCAACAGGGCTTCCCATTCTGCTTCAGATGTAATTTGTTTTAATTCAGCCATGATGATCATCCTTTCATTACTTTAAAGTTTGTAGAGTTGGCTTTACTTCCGGCATTGGACGCCGCGCTTTTCGCTTTTTGTGTCTGGCTGCAAAAGCTCAGTCCTTCCGTCGCTAAACGAGCCTTCCACTTTTCTTATTATCCCAAATATCTCTCCATCAATCACCTTTATTGCCTTCTTCCGGTTCATCCGGAACATCTGCAGGCCGAATATCGTTTTTATAAAAAGAAGAGACGATCAAATGACGGAGTTTATCCTCCAACTTTTCTTTGCTTTCGGTATTTTTAACCGGGATTGCAACGGAAAATGTCAAAGTCGATTCTTGGATGTCGGTAAGCCGGACCGATGGCGGAGGGTCTGGGAATACACCTTCCTCACCTTCAATCCCCCGATTAGCTGCTTCTTGCAAAAGAGCTTCCGCTTTTTTCGTATCCGTCCCATAAGCTACGCCGACAGTAATATTCGTATAAAGTTTTTCGCCCCCCAGATTCCTGATCAAGTTTTCAATGAGATATTGGTTCGGAATGATAAGCGTCCCTTCTTTGTACAGCTTTATGGAAGTGGACCTCAATTTTATTTTTGTCACTACTCCTGTCTTGCCGTCGACTTCAATTACTTCACCAACCTCCAGCGGCTTTTCGAATAAAATGATCAGCCCCGAGATGAAATTCGCTGCCACATTTCGAAGCCCGAATCCTACACCAATGCCAAGTGTACTGAATATGACGGCAATGGCTTTCCAATTAAAGCCGACAATGGCAAAGCTGATCATGATGGCAATCATCATCACTATATAGTAAATGAGGCGGTTGATCGTATAGCCGGTACCGGCATCTACATGAAACCTTTTGTAAGCGAGCGGCATGACATGGGTGTTGAATACTTTTACGATTCGGTTTGCGAATGTGATAATCATGAAGGCCACCAGAATCAGGAAGAGGGAAACATCGATCCCTTTTACTTTATAAATAGGGGCGAACAGCCATTTTTCTCTTGAAAAATAAAAGATGAATAAAAGGATGGTTCCGTAAAACGTGAGCCAATTGAGAATGGCTTCAACAGTTGGAATAAAACTTCCTTTGGACTTTCCTGATGTATATACCTTTTTGAAAATAAACAGGACTGTCCATTTTACAGCAAAAATAATAAAAACATATACAAAGAAAAGAAGAATGCCTTTGAGTGATAAATTTTTCAGGAAATCGAGCCCATGAATCATTTGATTGTCACCCAAGCATGACTACCTCCCCAGACGATTATTCCTTTCCCCCTTTCCCTGTTTTATAAAGGAAAAACGGCAGTTTTTCGGGAATGTGAATGTGTCTGAAAATATGATAAAATAGGTAAGATAAACTTTTAGAATAAAAGCTTTAACGATAAATCAATTCGGATAGAAAGAAGGGTTTATTGCAATTTGGCACTTATACAGAAGAACCAAGTAGCAGATATGTTTCATCCGACAATTTACAGGCGAGGAAGGGAATATTATTTCCAGGGCCGGGTTGGAAAATTGAATTTTGAGCATGGAAGCGGTATTTGCCGGACATATGTAGAAGGGACTCATTCCTATCTGGTGGAAGTGAATGTAAGCAAGCTTCCGGAGAATGTGGCGGTATATTGCGACTGTCCCGCGTTTGAACAGTACTATGAATGCAAGCATATAGTGGCTGCCATGCTTGAAATCTGCGAAAAGCAAGATGAATTGCTGCAGGCAAGAGGCAGGTCGTATGACAGGTATCATGCCGCGGCAGATTTGCTCCAATTGCTTGATGGGGGCACTTCCGTCCAGCAAATCATTCCATCTTTCGGGAAAAAGCGGTTAAAAATTGAGTATCATTGTGATTTTTCCAATCCTCAAGCTCTTTTCGCAGAGCTAAGGGCAGGCGTGGATCATGCGTATGTTGTCCGTGATGTTGGAGAGTTTATTGAACATATTAAGGGCGGCCAGGAACACCCGTTTACAAAAAAATTCACTTACAGTCCGGAAGAACATGAAATAGATCCGGCGGACATGGCCATTTTAGATGAGCTGTACCTGATCATCGAAAATGAAAAGCTGTATGCCGAAGGCATCAAGTCTTACTATGTGAATCCGTCTATCTATTCGACTTCGCGGTCCGTGATGATCCCTCCGTTATTTGCCAGGTCATTACTGGAAAAATTGACGGACAGACATGCGGTTGGAAAATTGGGTTCCAGGACTTTTGCCGGGATCAAGATCATCGAGGAAGAATTTCCATTCCAATATGAACTCGGAAAAAATAAGGAAAATGATCTTGAGCTGTTGCTGCCCAATATCGAAAATGCCGTTTATATGGGGCCGTATGATCTGGTCTTTTTAAATGGAGACATTTATTTTCCGCAGCCTGACCTTCTTCCTTTCATCGAAAAAATCTTAAAGATTCAAACGAAAGACAGTAAAATATCCATCGCTGCGGATCAGGCGGATGCTTTTGTGTCCGAAGTTTTGCCGCGCTTGGAAAAGCTGGGTACTGTCCGGGTTGCAGAAAAGGTAAAAGAACAGATCATCCAGGTTCCGCTGGCAGCAAAAGCATATATCGATCTGGAAGACGATACTATCAAGGCAAAGCTGGA
Organism: Siminovitchia fortis; assembly: GCF_007681465.1. Taxonomy (NCBI): domain Bacteria; kingdom Bacillati; phylum Bacillota; class Bacilli; order Caryophanales; family Bacillaceae; genus Siminovitchia; species Siminovitchia fortis. Next base: position 52,727 of record NZ_VEKZ01000005.1, on the reverse strand, counting down.
ATATGATTACGGTGGTTTAATCGTAGACCCATTTTATCAACATGAAGAGCCGGGAAAAATTTTAATCAGGGATGTCGAAAAAGAGAAGGAAATCATGACGATCATCGAAAACGCCGGAATGAAATATAACGGAAAAGAACTGCATCTTCAACTGGAAGAGGAAGAGCTCTATGAATTTCTGTTTTTCATCCTGCCGGCGCTTGGAGAGCGGTGCGAATTATTTCTGACAAACAATATTCGCCGGATTGTTTCCTTGGAGCAGCCCGTCCCTAAAACGAACATCGAAACGGAAGAGTCAGCGGGTCTGCTGGAAATCAGCTTCCAGCTTGAAGGGATCGACGATGAAGAGATTGCCGATATTATGAGAACCGCGATTGAGAAAAAGCGTTTTTACCGAATGAGAAACGGGGCTTTTCTATCGCTTGAGACGGATGAATTTCAATCGCTTCAGGAGCTTTTTACGGACCTGCGCGTCAGCAAGGAGGAATTGGAAGAAGGGAGCGTCCATGTTCCAATATTCCGCGGCGTGCAAATAGATGAAGCACTGCGGACAAAAAAGCAGTATGATCCTGCCTTTAAAAGACTGCTTGATCATTTGAAAAAGCCGGAAGAGCAGATTTATTCATTGCCTGAAGGTTTGAAAGCCTCTATGAGAGAATACCAGAAAACCGGGTACCAATGGTTTCGTTCTTTATCGGAATATCATCTCGGGGGAATTTTGGCAGACGATATGGGATTGGGTAAGACACTGCAAAGCATTGCTTATCTTTTATCGGAACAGGAAGGGAACCGGCATTTGATCGTGGCACCGGCGTCATTGATCTATAACTGGCAGAGTGAATGGAACAAGTTTGCCCCATCGGTAAGGGCTGTTGTTGTGTCCGGAACGCGGGAGGAAAGGGAGAAAGCCCTGGCCCTGCAGGATGCCGATGTTTATATTACGTCTTACTCCACACTTAGACAGGATATCGATCTTTATAAAAACGAACAGTTCCACACGCTCATTTTGGACGAAGCGCAGTTTATCAAGAATTACACGACGAAATCCGCTGCTGCCGTCAGAAGCATCAGGGCATCGCGAAAATTCGCTTTAAGCGGAACGCCAATTGAGAATTCAGTCGATGAACTGTGGGGAATTTTCCAAGCGATTATGCCGGGGCTATTCCCCGGCCTGAAGGATTTTAAAAAGCTGGAACCTGAAAAAATTTCGCAAATCATCAAGCCGTTTATTTTACGCAGGCTCAAAACCGATGTATTGAAGGAGCTGCCGGAAAAAATCGAATCCACCCATATTACCGAACTGTCAAAGGAGCAGAAGGAGCTGTATTTAGGGTACTTGCAGCGGATTCAGGAAGAAACCGCAGCTTCATTGCAGGGAGAGGGATTCCAAAAAAGCCGAATGAAAATTTTGGCAGGCATTACACGCCTTCGCCAGCTTTGCTGCCATCCATCGCTTTTCCTGGAAAATTATGAAGGCAAGTCTGGTAAGCTGGAACAGTTGATGGAAACTGTTGAAGCCTCCATTGAGAATGGGAAAAAGCTCCTGATTTTCTCCCAATTTACGAGCATGCTGGAAATCATTCAACAGGAACTGGTAAAAGCGGGGCATCCTCATTTTTATTTGAACGGGCAGACGCCCTCACAGGAGCGGCTGAGAATGAGTGAGCAGTTCAATAACGGAGAGAAGGCCATTTTTCTCATTTCGCTGAAGGCGGGAGGGACCGGTTTGAATCTCACGGCCGCCGATACAGTGATCCTTTACGATTTATGGTGGAATCCGGCAGTGGAGGACCAAGCTGCGGGAAGAGCCCATCGCTTCGGGCAAAAAAATGTCGTCCAGGTGATCCGCCTGATCACGAAAGGGACGATTGAAGAAAAGATTTATCAATTGCAGCAGAAAAAACGGGAACTGATCGAACAGGTCATCCAGCCGGGTGAAACGATGCTCTCCAGTTTAACGGAAGACGATATAAAAGAAATATTAAGCATGTAAGGTGAATATAGTGATAAAAACAGCTTTCTTAGGATAGCTGTTTTTTTGTCATGAGCAAATTATATTCGATTCTAAATAATAATTATTTTAACTTGAAAATAATTATTGCTCATGCTACTATGTAGTTACATTATAATTATTATAAATAAGGCGGGGATAAAATTGACGAACAGCAATCATAAATTAACGACAAGCTGGGGAGCTCCGGTAGGAGACAATCAAAATTCCATGACGGCCGGATCACGCGGTCCGACACTTATTCAAGATGTCCACCTATTGGAAAAACTGGCCCATTTCAACAGGGAACGGGTTCCGGAGCGGGTCGTTCATGCGAAAGGCGCCGGCGCACACGGCTATTTTGAAGTGACCAATGATGTGACTAAATATACGAAAGCGAAGTTTTTATCCGAAGTTGGCAAACGCACGCCGACATTTGTGCGATTTTCAACGGTAGCGGGTGAATTGGGATCTGCGGATACTGTCAGGGATCCTCGCGGGTTTGCGGTGAAGTTTTACACGGAAGACGGAAACTATGATTTAGTCGGGAATAATACGCCTGTCTTTTTCATACGGGATGCGATCAAATTCCCCGACTTTATCCATACACAAAAAAGAGATCCGCAAACGCATTTGAAAAATCCGAACGCCGTGTGGGATTTCTGGTCACTATCGCCTGAATCGCTGCACCAGGTCACCATTTTAATGTCCGACAGGGGCATTCCGGCAACATTCCGCCATATGCATGGTTTCGGAAGCCATACATTCAAATGGACAAATGCAGAAGGAGAAAGTGTCTGGGTAAAATATCACTTTAAGACAGACCAGGGCATTAAAAACCTGGATGTGAATCTTGCAGCCAAGCTTGCAGGGGAAAATCCCGATTACCATACAGAAGATTTGTTCAATGCGATTAAGAATGGTGACTATCCATCATGGACGTTGTATGTACAGATCATGCCGATAGAAGATGCCGATACGTACCGGTTCGATCCATTTGATGTCACGAAAGTATGGTCGCAAAAAGATTATCCACTGATTGAAGTCGGCAGGATGACATTAAACCGCAATCCGGAAAACTATTTTGCGGAGGTTGAGCAGGCGACATTCTCACCTGGAACGCTTGTGCCGGGAATTGATGTTTCCCCTGATAAAATGCTGCAGGGGCGTTTGTTCGCTTACCATGATGCCCATCGCTACCGTGTTGGGGCAAACCATCATATGCTGCCGATCAATCGTCCAAGGAACGAAATTAAGAATTATCAGCGTGACGGCGCGATGCGCTTTGATAATAACGGCGGCGGCTCAGTTTACTATGAGCCAAACAGCTACGGCGGACCGAAAGAATCTCCTGTAGACAGGCCGGCTTCATATCCGGTTTCGGGTGAAGCTGCAAGTGTAAGTTATGACAACCACGACCATTACACACAGGCAGGGGACTTGTACCGCTTAATGAGTAAAGAGGAACGTGAACGCCTCGTTGCCAACATCGTTGCGGCGATGAAGCCTGTTGAAAAAGATGAAATCAAGCTTCGCCAGATCGGCCACTTCTACAAAGCCGATCCGGAATACGGAACAAAAGTCGCTGAGGGATTGGGGCTGGAAGTCCCTGCAAATGAAGTAAAATCTTAAATTATGCGAAAATGAGAGAGCTGTAACAAGCAGCTCTCTTATTTTTACGTGCTGATAAATCGGTGTTAAAGATTACAAGGAAAATTAAATTTTGCACATCATCATCATATCATTATAACTTGCTGTCATATGATTGAACGAGGGAGGAAACGTTATGATGTTCAGTTATATGACACATTTATCCTGCTCAAAATGTTCGAGGACATACAACCCGGATACGGTTCAACAGCTTTGCGAGTGCGGTTCACCGCTGTTAGTGAACTACGATTTAAAGAAACTGGCAAAAGATTTTAAGCCAAATGAGTTGTTGAATAGAAATCATGATCTGTGGCGCTACCATGAGCTGCTTCCTGTTCAAAGTCCCGAAAACATCGTATCGCTCGGAGAAGGGGTGACCCCTTTGATTCCGATGAATAAGATTGGCTCCGATATGGATATTGCCCATTTGTATATGAAGGATGAAGGGATTGCGCCAACAGGCACGTTTAAGGCGCGAGGCGCTGCAGTAGGTGTATCGAAAGCGAAGGAATTGGGCGTTAAAGGACTTGTGATGCCAACGAATGGAAACGCAGGTGCCGCCTGGTCACTTTATTCTTCCAGGGCTGATATTCAAGCGGTGATTATCATGCCCGAGAGTGCGCCGGCCATGATCCGGTCCGAAGTGGCTTCCGCGGGTTCCCATTTATATTTAGTCAATGGAGTGATCAGTGATGCAGGAAAAATTGCTGCAAAGGCTGCCGCTGATTTTCATTTATATGATGTCTCAACGTTAAAAGAGCCGTACCGGATCGAAGGGAAAAAAACGATGGGGTTTGAAATCGCGGAGCAGCTTCACTGGGAAACACCTGATGTCATTTTATATCCGGCGGGCGGCGGAGTCGGACTTATAGCCATTTATAAGGCGTTTAAGGAGCTTCAAAAGCTTGGTTGGGTTGGCAGCAAAAAAATGCCCCGGTTTGTTGCAGTGCAGGCGGAAGGCTGTGCCCCCATCGTCAAAGCCTGGAAAGAGGGAAAAAGAGAATCAGAATTTTGGCCTGATTCACGTACGGTGGCGTTCGGGATCAATGTTCCGAAGGCTTTGGGCGATTTTCTGGTCCTCCAAGCCATTTACGAAACAAATGGATACGCAATGGCTGTCAAGGATGAAGAAATTTTAAAAGAACAGAAAAACATGATCAGGAATGAAGGAGCTTTTATATGTCCGGAAGGGGCGGCAGCGTTTTTGGCAGCGCGAAAGCTTAGGAAAACTGGCTGGATAAAAGAGAGTGAGAGAGTGATTGTCATCAATACTGGTATGGGCTTGAAATATATGAACAAGGAAGATATAAACCTTCCTGTACTGCAGCCTGTTGAGTCCATTGAAAGCCTCCCAGGATTGCCATAACGTTCTTCCCTCATCAGAAATACGAGGAGGGCTTGTCTATGAAAAAGAACTTAATGCTTCAAATTTTTGCAGCCTTTATCCTTGCCATTATCGCCGGAATCATTTTTGGGGAAAAAGCGGCAGTTGTCCAGCCTTTGGGCGACCTGTTTTTAAGGCTTATTAAATTTATCATTGTTCCTTTGATCCTCTCGACCATTGTGGTTGGTGTGACAAGCGCAGGAAGTATGAAAAAACTGGGCAGCTTGGGTGGAAAAGCGATTGGGTACTTTCTAGTGACGAGTTTTATTGCCATTGCCCTTGGCCTGTTTGCAGGATTTGTTTTTCAGCCGGGAGCCGGTGTGGATCTTGCTGTACAGGGAGCTGAAGTGGAAGCTCCTGAATCAGGGGGTGTCATTCAGACTTTATTAAATATTATTCCTGAGAATCCGATCGAAGCGCTGACGACTGGAGCAGTCCTGCAGATTATTTTCTTTGCGATTTTTCTCGGGATCGGCATTTCGCTTGTCGGGGAAAAGGCCATTCCGGTCCAGAGTTTTTTTGAAGGGTTGTCCGAAGTGATGTATAAAATTACGGGCATTGTCATGAAGCTCGTTCCGATTGGCATCTTCGGATTGCTTGCTCCTATTGTTGGAACGTACGGCGCTTCCGTATTGATGCCGTTGATCAAAGTGATCATTGCCATGGTGGTTGCCGTGATTGTACATGTGGCACTTGTCTATTCGGCAGCAGTCAAGGCACTTGGAAAAATGGATCCTTATCAATTTTTTAAAGGGATCTTCCCTGCTGCCTCGGTTGCTTTTGCTACTTGCAGCAGTTCAGGGACACTGCCGGTTACGATGAAAAATACTCAAGAAAATTTAGGAGTCTCAAAAGAAACGAGCAGTTTCGTCTTGCCGCTCGGGGCAACGATTAATATGGACGGCACAGCGATTTATCAGGGGATTGCCGTCATGTTCATCGCGCAATATTTTGGTGTGGAATTGACAGTGGCTCAAATTCTGATCGCGGCGTTAATGGGAACATTGGCTTCCATTGGAGCGGCGGGTGTTCCGGGTGCAGGATTGATCATGCTGACGATGGTGCTGACAGCTGTCAATTTGCCTTTAGAAGGAATTGCACTGATTGCAGGGATCGACCGGATTCTTGATATGCTGAGAACTTCGGTAAATATTGTGGGGGATGCCTCAGCCTGTGTCGTGGTGGAAGGCGGGAAGCCTGATGCGGCGATCAAGAAAGGGGCCTAAGGAATATGAAAAAACGGCGCAGGGAAGCGGAATTCCCTGCGCTGTTTTAGATCCCGTGACAATGCATTTTATAGGATGAAACTGGAGTCCTATTCATTCGTCAAATTCAATTTTTCCAACAGCTTAAAGAACAGGCTCAAAACGATCGCAACAACGGTTGCAAGTCCCATTCCCGACAACGGAACGGTTCCGATCTTGATGGATGCTCCGCTGATTCCGATGGCAAGGACAACACAAGTCAAAATCATGTTGTAAGACACGTTGTAATCTACGTTTGCCTCAACAAGCATACGGATGCCGCTGACGGCAATGATTCCGAATAATAACAGCGAGATGCCGCCCATGACCGGAGTCGGAATGGAAGAGATCAGAGCAGCCAATTTTCCGCAGAAAGATAGAAGGACAGCAATAACCGCGGCAATTCCGATAATCCAAGTTGAATATACCCGGGTGATGGCCAGAACGCCGATATTTTCCCCATATGTCGTATTCGGGGTGGATCCGACAAAGCTTGAGATGATCGTTGAAATACCGTTACTCATTAATGACCGGTCGAGGCCGGGATCTTTTACCAAATCTTTTTTTACAATATTGCCGGTTACGACAAGATGGCCGATGTGTTCCGGGACAAGTACCAGGGCAGCTGGAAGAATCAGCAGGACATCCGCCCAGTTGAATTTCATCGCATAATAAGTCGGGGTAGAAATCCAGGCTGCTTCACGGACAGCGGTCAAATCCACCATGTTCATGGCGAGGGCAATAATATATCCTGAGACAATGCCTAGAAGAATCGGAATGATTTTCAAAAAGCCGCGCATGGTCACCCAGCATATTATCGTAATCGCAAGTGTCAGTAACGAGACGGTAATGATCTTCGGATCGGGTGACCATGTGTCGGGGGCATCGGCGGGTTTCAACAGTCCTGCCATGTCAGCCGCGGTAGGAACAAGCTCCAATCCGATAACGGCTACGATGGCGCCCATGGCTGCAGGCGGGAAGATCACGTCAATCCAGGCGGTTCCTACAAGTTTGACAATCAATGCTATAATGACGAGCGTCACGCCGACCGCAAGGAAGCCTCCAAGTGCATAAGCATATCCTTCTCCACCTGCATATTTGGAAAATACAGCAAAAACAGGGGAGATAAAGGCAAAGCTTGATCCGAGATAAGCAGGGATTTTCCCTTTTGTAATAAAAATATAAAGCAGTGTGCCAAGTCCGTTCATCAGCAGGATCGTCGCGGGGTCCACTTCAAACAGGAGCGGTACTAGGACAGTGGAGCCGAACATGGCAAATAAATGCTGGAAACTGAGCGGAAGGCTCTGCAGGATGGGCAAACGCTCATCCACCTGGATTTCTCTTTGACTCATCTTTTTCTCTCCAATTCATGTTATTTTATCAAGAAAAGCGCAAGGCGCGCAGCCTTAGGCGACAAGCACAAGGCGAATTGCGAGGAGGCAGCTTTTCAGCCGCCACAGCAATTCGGCTTGATCCTTGCGCCGATGGCGCCTGGAGCTGGACAAAGAATTTATAAATGAAAAGCACCTTACCTCAAAGGCAAGGTGCTTGGCTACATTTCCACAGCAAAATTGACGCGCGAAAAGTTTCTCATGCGTAGCGCACCTTGTCAGCCTCACGGGACTGGTTTAAAGGTATTTTTAGATATAATTATCAAAAATATTATGTCAGCTGTCCGATTGAAAGTCAATCGTTTTTGTCAAAAATATCAAAATATGTCCGTTCCTATTTAAATTCTTCTGCACGTTCCTCAAACAGCTTCACGATTTCCACAATCGTCTGCACCGATTTTTCCATCACGTCGACTGACACAAACTCATAAGGACCGTGGAAGTTTTCTCCGCCGGTAAAAATATTCGGAGTGGGCAGTCCCATAAAAGAGAGCTGGGATCCGTCGGTTCCGCCGCGAATTGGTGAGATGTCCGGTTCGATGCCCAATTTTTTCATCGCATCTGAAGCAATTTCGACAATTTCTTTTACGGGCTCGATTTTCTCCCGCATATTGTAATATTGGTCTTTCAATTCTAACCGGATCCTGTCTTGTCCATACTTTTCTCCCAGTTCCTCGGCAATCTGCTCCATGAATGCTTTCTTTTTCTCAAACTTTTTCCTGTCAAAATCCCGGATGATGTAATGAAGCACGGTTTCTTCCACATTGCCTTCAAAAGAAAGGAGGTGGTAAAAGCCTTCATATCCTTCAGTTAATTCAGGGACTTCATCGGCGGGGAGGCGGTTATGGAATTGGATGGCGATGGCTTGAGAGTTGACCATGATCCCTTTCGCAGTTCCCGGATGGATATTTGTCCCTTTGACAGTCAGCTTGGCGCTTGCGGCATTGAAACTTTCATATTCCAGCTGTCCGATTTTTCCTCCGTCAACAGTATAGGCGAATGAGGCATTGAAAGCTTGGACATCAAAGCGGTGCGGGCCTCTTCCGATTTCCTCATCCGGAGTGAAAGCGACTCTTACCTTTCCATGTTTGATTTCCGGATGCTTCAACAAATAATCCATCGCCGTTATGATTTCTGCGATTCCGGCTTTATTGTCTGCGCCAAGCAGCGTTGTCCCGTCCGTTGTGATAAGCGTATGGCCTTTGCACTCAGCAAGCGAAGGGAATGCTTTTGGCGACAGGACGATCTGTTTTTCTTGATTCAATATGATATCTTTCCCGTCATAGTTTTCCACGATTTGAGGATTTACGTTTTTTCCCGTAAAATCTGTCGCTGTATCGATATGCGCCAAAAATCCGATGGTCGGCACTTCTTTTTCCGTGTTGGCCGGAAGGGTCGCCATAACGTATCCGTTTTCGTCGATCGTCACTTCTTTCATGCCGATTGATTCCAATTCTTTTACCAATTGATTGGCCAATGTCAGTTGTCCAGGTGTGGAAGGGCATGTGTCACTGTTCTCATTGGATTGCGTATCCACTTTTACATACGAAGTAAACCTGTCAATAATATCATTTTTCACTTTGAAAAACTCCTTTCCCTTTATTATTTATCTTAATGGGGGATAATACACAATATAAAGATGCCGATTGACTCATTCTGAGCAATCGGCATTTATTCAGCAGGAATTTCAACCCATTTTTCAGCCCATGAGGCAATTTCATTCATAAGCGGCTTGAGTGCCATCCCTTTTTCGGTCAAAGAGTATTCAATTCTAACCGGTGTTTCGGGGTATACCTGTCTTTTGACAATTCCCTCTTTTTCCAGATCTTTTAAACGCTCAGACAGGACACGCGCACTGATCGGCATCGACGCCTCCACCGTACAAAAGCGCTGCGGGCCGTTCAGCAGCTGGTATATAATCAGTCCGGTCCAACGCTGTCCCAATATGCTCATGGCTTTTTCAAATCTAGGACATGTGTTTCCGTTCATACTGTTCACCTCGATAATTAAATTATATCATTAATTGTTTCTTCTTGACAGACAAAATAAACTAATTTATAGTTGCTTACGTAAAGTAAGTTGAGGGGTCTGACCCCATAAAAAAATGCTTGGATTTCCAAGGAAAGTGGAACAATAAAAATGAAAGATCCATCAGGAAACTATAAAGAAAAGGGGAATTTCACCATGATTCAAACAAAACAGGATTTTTATACTGCTGTCAAGGAAAGACGTTCGATTTATGGAATCAGCAAGGAATCACCGATTTCCGATGAAAAAATTGAAGAATTGATTGAATATGCCATCAAGCATGCGCCGTCTTCTTTTAACTCACAAAGTGCCAGAGTGGTGCTTCTTCTTGGGGAGAACCATGATAAACTCTGGAATATAACGGAAGCGGTATTAAGGGAAATGGTTCCTGAAGACCAATTCGAGCCAACCGCGAAAAAAATGGAAGGTTTCCGCAACGGTTATGGAACTGTCTTGTTTTTCGAGGATCAAGAGGTTGTAAAAGGATTGCAGGAGCAATTTCCAACTTATGCGGATAAATTCCCGGATTATGCCTTGCAATCATCCGGAATGCTTCAATACATCGTTTGGACAGCATTGGAACTGGAAGGCTTCGGCGCTACTTTGCAGCATTATCAGCCGCTGATTGATGAGGCTGTCCAAGAAATTTGGAATGTTCCTGAAAGCTGGACATTGCTGGCGCAAATGCCATTTGGCAAACCGACGGCTGCTCCAGGGGAAAAACAGTTCCAGAGCATGGATGAAAGATTTAAGGTATTTAAATAATACAGACTATAAGAAAAGCGCAAGCGCCCGTTTAGCGACGTACAAACTGGAGCACTCCGCAATGAGATAAAGGAAACACGGCGACGGAGGAGCCGATGTTGACTTATCGTAGTGGAGGAGTGCGAAGTTTGCTAGTCGCTGGGCGCTGGAGCTGGACAAAGCAACGACACTTTTATATGAATAACCATGAAAAATTTATGCTTTCTACTATAATAAAGGGGTCCAATGCAGCATTGGACTCCTTTTATTTGTTCATTTTTCAATGAATCCAAAGCTTTCATTGAGAATTCATGTTGTTGCAGAAAAAGTTTAACTTAATTGTAAACCAACATACAAATTAAGTTGACAATTGAGTTTGTTATCAAGTATCCTCTAAATATATTAAACAACAGAGGTGATAATAGTGGGCAGTGAAGCAATAAAGACAAAAAGCAGGCTAAAGACCTTGGATATGATTTATATTAGCTTATTTTCAGCTTTGATGATGATTGGAGCAAATATCACTTCTTTTGTTCCATTTATGGTCATTGGGGGAGTTCCCATTACGCTCCAGGCTTTCTTTGCCGTTTTGGCAGGAGCATTTCTTGGCAGCCGCCTTGGGGCCATTTCAATGGCAGTCTATGCGTTTATCGGACTTGCAGGAGCGCCGGTGTTCGCCCGTTTTCACGGGGGGATCGGGCAGCTGCTCAGTCCTACGTTCGGATTTATCATTGCATTTATTTTTACAGCATATATTACAGGGAAAATCATTGAAAAAAACAGCAAGGTGCATTCATATGTCATTGCAGCTTTGCTGGGGACGGCTTTCAGCTATTTATTCGGGACAAACTGGATGTACGGAGCCTATAAACTTTGGGCAGCCGCACCGGATGCTTTTTCTTATAAAGTCGCATGGATGTGGATGGCAGTTCCGCTTCCCAAAGACATATTGCTCGCCGTTTTGGCAGGGTTATTTGCACATCGGATGCAGGGAATTGTAAAAAGGCCTAGATAAAGGGGAGAAAAAGATGAATCTATATGATGTGATTGCAGAAGCTTCTCTAGCGGGAAAAGAGGTGACGGATGAACAGGCCATGGCAGTGCTTGACTGCCCGGATGATGAGCTGCTGACCCTATTGCATGCTGCGTATAGGGTAAGAAAGAACTTTTACGGAAAAAAAGTGAAACTGAATATGATCATCAACACAAAATCGGGACTTTGCCCCGAAAATTGCGGCTACTGTGCGCAGTCGATTGTATCGAAGGCTCCGATTGAAAAATATTCCATGATGAAAAAGGATGAGATTGTCGCAGGAGCAGCCCGCGCAGCGGAGCTGAACGCAGGAACATATTGTATCGTGGCGAGCGGTAGGGGACCTGCGAACAGGGAATTGGATATCGTTGTGGATGCGGTAAAAGAAATCAAAGGCAAGCATAAAGGCATGACCGTTTGTGCCTGCCTAGGAATCTTGAAACCCGGACAGGCGGAGCGTTTGAAGGAAGCGGGGGTTGACCGCTACAACCATAATATCAACACATCAAGCAATCATCATGAGAACATCACGACTTCCCATACATACGATGACCGGGTCAATACTGTGGAAGCGGCAAAAGCATCGGGGATTTCTCCTTGTTCCGGCGTCATTATCGGCATGAAAGAATCGAAGGAAGATGTCATTGATATGGCGCGCAGTTTAAAAGTGCTGGATGCTGACTCCATTCCGGTGAACTTTCTTCATGCCGTGGACGGCACTCCCCTCGAAGGGACCAACGAACTGGATCCGCGCTATTGCTTGAAAGTGCTTTGTCTGTTCCGTTTTATCAACCCGACAAAGGAAATCAGGATTTCGGGCGGACGGGAGGTCAATTTGCGGAGCCTGCAGCCGCTCGGATTGTATCCGGCAAATTCCATTTTCATCGGCGACTATTTGACAACGGAAGGACAAGAGAGATCGAAGGACTGGAAAATGCTTGAGGACATGGGCTTTGAAGTGGATTTGGAACCTTTAAATCGCGAAACAGCAAAAGCTTTGACGTAAAATCGAACCGGGCGGTAATCCGCCTGGTTTTATTCATTTTTTTGAAAAACCATTTTTATTTACCGCCGTTTATCGTTATACTGGAAATAACGAATCGAAATTAGGTGCTGAATATGCTTGAACTAATTTTTCAGGATTCTTACACGGAATGGTTTATACCGCTGACTATCCTCATTATGTGGATTCTCAGTTTGGGCATTATTTCCCTGTCCCGTCCTGTGAATAAACAAAATTACTATCAAAATATCAAAAAAGAAAATATCTTTCTTATAACCAGAGTTTATGATGAACTTATACCACGTATCTGTCTCCAGTTCATTAAAACTGTCAGGAGGAAAGTATGTCCTGATGATGGGGATGAACATGTCCACCTTCTATTTAAATAAATATTTAAATAGAAGGGTGAGTGCAATTGAAGAAAAAGTTATTTCTCTTTTTTATACTTGTTATCACTGCCACAATGCTTGGGGGCTGTTCAGGAGTTGCGAATCAGACCGGATTCTTTTATGATTTCTTCGTTCGGCCGTTTGTCTGGCTTATTCATGAGATCGGGATCGCTCTTGGCGGTAACTTCGGCCTGGCGCTGATCATCATCACATTGTTGATTCGTCTGGTTTTGATGCCGTTTATGCTGAAAACGTATAAAAACCAGCAGTTGATGAAAGTGAAGATGGATAAACTGAAACCGGAAATGGAAGAAATTCAAAAACGTTCCAAGCAGGCAAAAAACCAGGAGGAACAGCAGAAAATCCAACTGGAAATGATGGAGCTTTATAAAAAACACGGAGTGAACCCATTAAATATGGGATGTTTGCCGATACTCATTCAAATGCCGATATTAATGGGGCTGTATTATGCGATCCGCAGTTCAAAGGAGATAGCGTCGCATACTTTTCTTTGGTTCAATCTGGGCCACTCCGATATGACCATGACAATCCTTGCCGGCTTAGTTTATTTTACCCAGGCGCAGGTTTCACTGGCGACGGTGCCGGAAGAACAGAGAAAACAAATGAGGTTGTTTTCATATATGTCACCCGTCATGATCATTTTCATTTCCTTGAATGCTCCCGCAGCTTTACCGTTATATTGGGCGGTTGGCGGTATTTTCCTCATCATCCAGACTTATATTGGACGGAAATACTATATGCAGCATCCAGAAAAAGCAAAAGAGTAACCCAAAGTGACCAGGGATTTTCCTTGGTCACTTTTTTGAATCGTTTTTCGCATTTTTTAAAAGGACGCCATCTGTTTGTGATATTATTTAAGCAAAGAACAAATTAGTGGGGGAAGAAATGACATGGACATATATCCAGATTTATGCAAGCTGATCGGGGCGGATCAAACATCCGTCAATGAAACGATCCTCAGAAACCATAGTAAAGATGAGTCCGATCATGCGGCGAGTGAGCCTGACGTCGTTGTATTTCCCGAATCAAGCGAAGACGTACAGAAAGTTTTACGATATGCAAATAAACATAAAATCCCTGTTGTTCCCTTTGGGGCGGGCTCAGGATTGGAAGGGCAGGCCATCCCGGTCAATAAAGGGATCTCCATTGACTTTGAAAGAATGAATAAGGTGATTGAAGTGAGGCCCGAGGACCTGGTTGTCATTGTGCAGCCCGGCATCACACGAATTCAACTGAATGAAGAGTTAAAGAAGTATGGGTTATTTTTTCCGGTAGATCCGGGGGCAGACGCTACTATCGGCGGAATGGCCTCAACGAATGCAAGCGGTACGATGACTGTCCGCTATGGGGGAATGCGTGACCAGGTCTTGAACTTGAAAGTTGTTTTGGCGGACGGCCGGATCATTGAAACAGGCAGCTTGGCGAAAAAGTCTTCATCGGGACTTCACCTGAATGGCTTATTTGTGGGATCAGAGGGAACTTTAGGCGTCTTTACGGAAATAGCCTTGAAATTGCACGGTATTCCGGAAGATATTGTTGCAGCGAGATGTTCATTCCCTTCGGTGAAAAGCTGTGTGGAAGCCGCAACCGCTATTTTGACAGCAGGCGTTCCAATGGCGCGCATGGAGCTTGTCGACGCGCGGAGCATCCGCCAGGCGAATGAATACTCCGACACGGATTATGAGGTAGCCCCGTCATTGTTTTTTGAATTCCATGGCAATAAAGGAGGAAACAAAGAAGACATCGAATTTGTCCGGGCCATAGTGGAAGAAGCAGGCTGCCTTGAATTTTTGTTTGAAACCGATTCACTTAAGCGGACGGCTCTATGGAAGGCCCGCCACGAATTGAATTACGCCTATAGACATGGAAATCCTCAATTGGCCTGCATGACGACAGACGTATGCGTACCTATTTCAAAGCTGGCGGAAAACGTTGAGTTTGCAAGCAATAAGCTGGATGAGTACGGATTCAAGGGAGGGGTTGTCGGGCATGTTGGGGACGGCAACTTCCATACGATGATCATGTATGATCCAAAAGTGGAAGGTGAGTTTGAAAAGGCCGTCGAGTTCAGCCATCAAATGGTTAAGCTTGCTCTGAAATCAGGAGGCACATGTACCGGCGAGCATGGTGTTGGCCTTGGAAAAATTGATTTTCAAAGGGAAGAACACGGGGAAGCAATGGAAATCATGCTGGCATTAAAGCGTACATTGGACCCCAACCAAATATTGAACCCGGGAAAAATTTTCCCGAAAGAATAGGAAAAAGCGGTTTGATCAGATCCGATCGAACCGCTTTTCAAAGTCTTTTTATTGATTAAATAACCCCTTGGACAATCATCGCATCAGCCACTTTTGTAAATCCGGCGATGTTCGCACCGGCAACAAGGTTGCCGCTCATGCCGTATTTATCAGCAGCTTCGACGCTGTTTCGATAAATATCAACCATGATTTTCTTAAGTTCTGCATCGACTTTTTCAAGTGACCATGCAATACGGGAGCTGTTTTGCGCCATTTCAAGGGCTGAAACTGCTACCCCGCCTGCATTGGATGCTTTTCCTGGTGCATAGAGGATGTCGTTTTTAAGGAAGACTTCAGCCGCATCATGAGTTGTCGGCATGTTTGCTCCTTCACCGACTGCCTTTACGCCGTTAGCTACAAGAGTTTTTGCAGCTTTTTTGTCAAGCTCATTTTGAGTAGCGCAAGGAAGTGCGATATCACAAGGAATAGTCCAGATGCCTTCGCTTCCCTCAATATATTTTGCATGAGGATGTTCGTTGACATACTCGGAAATTCTGGATCTCTCGACTTCCTTCAAGTGTTTCAGTGTATCAAGGCAAATGCCTTTTTCATCATAGATGTATCCGTTGGAGTCACTGCAGGCAACGACCTTAGCCCCATACTCCTGTGCTTTTTCAATCGCATAGATGGATACATTTCCGGATCCGGATACGATGACCGTTTGGCCTTCAAAGCTCATGCCCTTGTCTTTTAACATTTCATCGACAAAATAAACGAGTCCATATCCTGTTGCTTCAGTTCTGCCGAGGCTTCCGCCATAACCGATGCCTTTTCCGGTAAGAACCCCTGCATCGTAATGCCCGGCAATTCTTCTGTATTGACCGAAAAGATAACCGATTTCCCTAGCTCCTACCCCGATATCACCTGCAGGAACGTCAATGCCGGAGCCGATATATTTGCTTAATTCGGTCATGAAGCTTTGTGTAAATCTCATGATTTCCGCATCTGATTTTCCTTTTGGGTCAAAATCCGATCCGCCTTTGCCGCCGCCAATCGCCTGGTTCGTCAAAGCGTTCTTAAAAACTTGTTCAAATCCCAAGAACTTGATGATGCTCGCATTAACGGAAGGATGAAATCTGAGTCCGCCTTTGTAAGGTCCAAGAGTACCATTGAATTGAACGCGGAATCCGCGGTTAACTCTCACTTTCCCTTTATCGTCCACCCAAGGTACCCGGAAGGAAATCATGCGTTCCGGTTCTACGATTCTTTCTAATATTCCGTTTTCCATATACTTTGGATTTTTCACTAATACGGGAAGAAGAGAGTGGAAAATTTCTTGGACAGCCTGGAGGAATTCAGGTTCGTTCGCATTGCGTTCTTTTACTGTATCATACACACTTTTAATATATTTTTTGGCTGTTTGCAATTTATGAGCTTCCATTTCCATAATCATTGCCATTTATTATCACTCCCATTCACCTGTATTTGATTTTCAAAAAATTTCCACGTCCTGAAACTTGGTACAATTCATTCTATCCTTTACAATTAATCTATACAATATGGATTTGAGATAAATTTGATGCCTTTTTGATATCAATCGATGAAAAAGGGGGAATTCGCTGATGGAATTAAGACAAATCCAGTATTTTATCGAAGTGGCCCATAGAGAGCATATGACAGAAGCAGCAGAAGCCTTGCACGTTGCCCAGTCTGCTGTCAGCCGGCAAATCGTCAACCTGGAAGCGGAGTTGGGGGTCGACCTGTTTATTCGGGAAGGGCGGAACATCCGCCTGACTCACGTTGGAAAAATGTTTTTGGAAAAGATGGAGACCGCCATGGATTTGATTCATGAAGCAAAAAGAGAAATCGAGGAACAGCTGGACCCCGAACGCGGGACAGTCCGAATCGGATTTCCCAGCAGCCTGGCGGCATCGTTGCTTCCAACCGTCATCTCCGCTTTTCGAAAAGGCCATCCCTTTGTCAATATCCAGCTTCACCAAGACTCATACCGCCATTTGGTGGAACAGGTCGTAATAGGAGATATTGATTTGGCTTTGCTTGGGCCGGTCCCTAAAAATGATGCAAGGGTGACAAGTGAAATTTTATTTGTGGAAAACCTCGTAGCCCTGCTTTACGCAAAACATCCGCTTGCTTCAAGAAAGTCCCTGCAGTTGGATGAACTCCGAAATGATCCGTTCATTTTATCCCCTAAAGGATATATACTGCAAAATATCGTTGAAAATGCCTGCCGGCAATACGGTTTTGAGCCGCAAGTCTCTTTTGAAGGAAAAGACATTGATGCCATCAAAGGACTGGTCGCTGCAGGTCTTGGGGTCACTTTACTCCCGGAAATTACTCTTGTGGACAGCCTTCCACGTACAACAGTCAAGATCCCGCTTGCCGAACAGAATGTTACCCGGACGGTAGGAATGATCATTCCGAACAATCGGAAGCTGATGCCGACGGAGCTCCTTTTTCATAAATTCCTGAAAGACTTCTTCCGTACATTGAGCGGCTTTCAGTAGAGATTTGAATGAAATATTGAAACGTTTCTCTTTTAATTGTTGACAGGATTTTGATAAGTATGTATAATCCTATTTAACTTAACAGAGCAGGAATATGAGTATTGACCGGTCAACCGGAGATACAGCCTTTTTGTAAAAAGGATTGTATCTCCGGTTTTATTTTGCTTTGAAGAGTTGCTAAAACAAAATTGTATATACAGTTTTTTTTCTTATCCAGAGAGGTTGAGGGATTGGCCCTGTGACGCCTCAGCAACCACCGTGTCAAAACGGAAAGGTGCTAAATCCAACAAGTTGCTTGCGACTTGAAAGATGAGAAGAAACCTAGTGATTTTATTGGGTCTTCTTCTTGTGGGAAGGCCCTTTTTGTTTGTAGAGGATGTTCAAAAAGCACCAAATGATAAGCGTCGAATCTCTTCGTTGGCTTGTTTCTCCACTGCTCACGTATATAATGCATACGTTCCGCTGCTCGGCAGGCTCAAGCGGCGACATCCTGTCGCTTCGCCTGCACTAGGACGTCCTGTCCGTCGAAACTACGCCGCCTCGATATTCTTGCGACGCACACGACGTGCTAGTGTCGACGTTGCCACACGATGTGGCGCACTTAGTCGACCTTCTAATTTGGCACTTTTTGAACACGTACTTGTAAAAAGGCCTTCCAATCATGAAAGGAAGGAGAATGAAAATGTCGTCTGTACCATTAAAGAAAGAAACACTGCTTGCCCAAGTCGGGAATGACAGAGATGAACCGAATGGTGCGATTAGTACGCCAATCTATTTATCAGCGCCCTACCGGCATCATGAGATTGGATTGTTGAAGGGCTACGATTACATCCGCACAAGTAACCCGACGCGTGAGGTATTGGAAAACGCCATCGCCAAATTGGAAAAGGGCGATCGGGGTTTTGCCTGCAGTTCCGGAATGAGTGCGGTGCAATTGGCATTTTCCTTATTTAAATCAGGAGACCATATTGTCGCTTCAAGGGATTTGTACGGTGGGTCTTACCGGTTGTTTGAATGGCTTTCCCAGCAGTATCAATTGGAATTTTCGTATTGGGATCCGGAAGAAAATGAGGTGGAAGGGCTGATTCGGAAAAACACAAAAGGCCTGTTCATTGAAACGCCCACCAATCCATTGATGACTGAAACAGATTTGAAACTTGCTGCGGAGACGGCTAAAAAATACGGATTGTTGCTCATCGTGGATAATACGTTTTATACGCCTCTCCTTCAAAGGCCCATCGAATTGGGGGCCGATGTAGTCATACACAGCGCGACCAAATATTTGGGCGGACATAATGATCTGCTCGCCGGATTAGTAGTATCAGCTAACCCGGAGCAGAGCGACCGGCTGTTTGATTTCCATAATTCCTGCGGAGCAGTTTTGCCGCCATTTGATTGTTGGCTCTTAATCAGAGGTATGAAAACATTGGCTTTGCGCATGGAGCGGCATGAGAAGAATGCGAAGGAAATTTATTCATTTCTGTCCGGGCACCCACTGGTGGATCAGGTGTATTATCCGCGAAAAGGCGGCATGGTCAGCTTTGAAATCGCAAGGGAAGCATGGGTTGCGCCATTTCTGAAAGCTTTAAAGCTATTCACCTTTGCGGAGAGTCTGGGAGGGGTTGAAAGCTTAATCACATACCCGGCCACCCAAACTCATGCCGATGTACCAGAAGAAACAAGAACAAGCTATGGACTCAGCAATCGCCTTCTGCGCGTATCCGTAGGCATCGAGCATGCGGATGATCTGATTGAGGATTTGGCACAGGCCTTCAATCAATTGAAGGAGCCGGCACCGGGAATAAAAGGGCAGGGAGGTGCTGAAGCTGAGCCTGTTAGATAGTTTGAAAGGGCGGATCTTAATTGGCGACGGGGCCACAGGAACGCTGCTTTATTCATACGGAGTGGACCGCTGCTTTGAGGAGTTGAATCTGACACATCCCAATGAAGTTATATATACCCACAAAGAATATATCAAGGCCGGGGCGGATCTTATCCAAACAAACACCTACGGCGCCAATTATATCAAGCTTTCAAGATATGGATTGGAAGAACGGGTGAAAGAGATTAACAGCGCAGCTGTAAGAATCGCCAGGAAAGCAGCTGGCAAAGAAACCTATGTTGTCGGATCGATCGGCGGAATCCACGGGGCGAGGTTCCATAATGAATTGGAAGAAGAGATTAAGAGAAGCTTCAGGGAACAGCTTTATTGTCTGCTTCTTGAAGGCGTGGATGGCCTGCTGCTCGAGACCTATTATGACCTGGATGAATTGACCACCGTTTTGAAAATTGCCCGTGAAGTGACGGACCTGCCGATTATCACCAATGTTTCGATGCATGAACCCGGCGTTTTGGAAAATGGGGTGCTGCTGTCAGAAGCTTTTGCCCGCCTTGAGGATTTGGGAGCAGATGTCGTAGGCGTAAATTGCCGATTGGGCCCTTATCATGTGTTAAAGGCGCTGGAGACCACACCGATTCCTGAGAAAGCTTTTTTATCTGCGTATCCGAACTCCAGCCTTCCCGAATACCGGGATGGAAGATTGTTGTATAAATCGGAGCCGGATTATTTTAAAAAGTTCGCGCGTTTCTTCCGCAATGAGGGCGTACGGTTAATGGGCGGCTGCTGCGGAACCACGCCGGAACATATCAAAGCCCTGAAGGAAGGAATCAAGGGGCTGGAACCCATTACGGAAAAGAAGGTAAAAAGTGAGGCCAGGATTGAGATAAGCGAAACAAAACAGCATGACGAATGTACCATATTTGAAAAGGTGAAGACAAAGCGTTCAATCATTGTAGAACTGGATACACCGAAACATCTGGACACGAAGATTTTTTTTGAAGGGGCCAAAGCGTTGAAAGAAGCCGGGGTCGATGCTCTGACGATTGCCGATAATTCATTGGCTTCCTCAAGAATATGCAATAAGACGATGGCTTCGCTTGTCAAAAGGGAACTGGGGTTGCCTTCGCTCGTCCATATTACATGCAGGGACCGTAACCTAATCGGCTTGCAATCCCACTTAATGGGTCTTCACACATTGGGCATCCGGGATATTCTAGCCATTACCGGCGACCCGACAAAGATTGGCGATTTTCCTGGTGCTACATCTGTTTTTGATGTTACCTCCTTTGACTTGATCAAACTGATCAAGCAGTTTAATGAAGGAATTTCCTTCTCAGGAAAATCTCTTAAGCAAAAAGGGAATTTCCGTGTAGCGGCAGCTTTTAACCCTAATGTTCATAATATTGGGAAATCGGCAGAGCGCTTAGAGAAGAAAATTCAATATGGGGCGGATTATGTGCTGACGCAACCTGTCTTCAGCCGAGAGAAAATCATAGAGGTTTGGGAAGCGACTAAACATTTAGAAGTACCTATCTATATCGGGATAATGCCGCTTGTCTCCTCAAGGAATGCGGAGTTCTTGCATAACGAAGTACCCGGAATCAAGTTGACGCAGGAGACGCGAAGACGGATGAATGATGCGAAAAGTCCGGAGGAGGAAATTCAAGAAGGCTTGTCCATCGCAAGGGAATTAATCGATACAGCCATTCAATATTTTAATGGGATTTACTTAATAACGCCATTTATACGCTATGAGATAACGGTAGAGTTAACCAAATACATTCAACAAAAGACAAGGGAATTGGAAACAGCCGAAGGTGTGTCGTTTGCTTTATCTTAATGAATGAAAAATAGGAGGAAGAAACATGTCTAACGTATTGAGTTCAAATGTGGGATATCCGAGAATTGGCGGAAATCGTGAATGGAAAAAAGAGTTGGAAAAGTTTTGGGATGGAAAAATCACGGAAGAGGAGCTGCTGAATAACACAAAAGCCATTCGTTTGGAAGGTTTGAAAAAACAAAAAGAAAAAGGGATTGATTTGATTCCGGTCGGAGACTTTTCACTGTATGACCATGTCCTGGATACGTCCGTTTTATTTGATGTCATTCCAAAAAGGTTCCAGGAGAACGCTGACAGCAGGACACCGTTGGAAACTTATTTTGCCATCGCCAGGGGGACAAAAGATGCAGTAGCCTCGGAAATGACCAAATGGTTCAACACAAACTACCATTATATTGTTCCGGAATTCAACGAATCCAAGCCAACGTTGAAAGAAAACCGCCCGCTTATCTTTTATAAGGAAGCGAAGGAGGAGTTGGGGATTGAAGGAAAGCCTGTTATTCTAGGGCCTATTACCTTTATCAAGCTTGGAAAAGGGTATGAAGAGAAGGAGTTTCCTGAATTAGTCAGTGAATTCCAGCCTTTATATATTCAGTTATTGCAGGAATTGAAGGAAGCCGGGGTTAAGTGGGTACAGTTGGATGAGCCTATTTTTTCAACCTCGTTGTCAGAAACAGGGCTTCAGCAAGCGAAACAGGTATACGAAGCTATTGCTAAGGAAGTTCCGGGAATCAATGTCATTATTCAAACGTATTTCGAAACGGTTGATGCGTATGAGGAGATCGTCAATTTGCCGGCAGCGGCGATCGGGCTGGATTTTGTCCATGGGAACTCCCTCGAGTTGCTTCAGAAGCATGGATTCCCTAAAGATAAATATTTGGCAGCAGGGGTCATCGATGGAAGAAATGTATGGCGCCATGATTTGAATGAGAAACTGGGCTTATTGGAAAGCATCAGCCGATTTGTTGATAAGAAAAGTATCATTGTCCAGCCATCCTGCTCCTTGCTGCATGTGCCCGTGACAAAAGAAGTCGAAACGGCACTGGATCCGGTTATCAAGGATGCACTTTCTTTCGCAGATGAAAAATTAGCTGAAACAGCTGTACTTAAAAGAGGGTTGGAATCCGAAAAAGAAAGCATCAAGAAGGAAATTGAAGAAAGTATCACGGCTATCAGAACACTAAATGACTCCAAATACCGAAAGCCAATCAAAGGAACGGCGAAGATAAACGAACTGAAAGCCGACCGTGGATTGCCGTTCAACGAGCGGATTGTTTCACAAAAAGAAAAGCTTCAACTCCCTCTATTGCCTACAACAACAATCGGAAGCTTGCCGCAGACAGCTGAAGTAAGGAAACAGCGGTTGAAATGGAGAAAAGGGGAAATCACGGATCAGGAGTATGAGCAATATATCAAAAGCGAGATTGAAAAATGGATCACCATTCAGGAAGAAATTGGGCTCGATGTGTTAGTCCATGGAGAGTTCGAACGGACGGACATGGTTGAATATTTTGGGGAGAAGCTGAACGGATTCTTGGTCACAAAATTCGGATGGGTCCAATCGTATGGATCCAGATGCGTAAAGCCGCCAATCATTTTCGGAGATGTGTCATTTGATCAGCCGATGACAGTCAAAGAAAGTGTGTACGCCCAATCGCTGACGAACAAAAGGGTAAAAGGGATGCTGACAGGGCCGGTCACCATTTTAAATTGGTCCTTTGCCAGGGATGACATTTCCCGTTTCGATGTGTTGGATCAAATTGCCGCGACGCTTCGCAGCGAAATCGAAGAGCTTGAAAAAAATGGAATCAGCATTATCCAGGTCGATGAGCCCGCATTAAGGGAAGGCCTTCCGCTTAAAGAAGATAAATGGAAAGAATACCTGGATCGAGCTGTGCATGCCTTCAGACTGGCAACAGCATCGGTGGAAAACAGTACGCAAATCCACACGCATATGTGCTATTCGGATTTTGAAGATATTTTTGAAGCCATCCACGCATTGGATGCCGATGTGATTTCGATTGAAACGTCAAGAAGCCATGGAGAACTGATTTCAGCATTTGAGGAAAATACGTACGACAAAGAAATCGGTCTTGGCGTGTATGATATTCACAGCCCAAGGGTTCCAAGTACAGAAGAAATTAAGGATAACGTAACCAGGGCGCTCAAGACGATCCCGGCCAACCAGTTCTGGATCAATCCGGATTGCGGGTTGAAAACAAGAAAAGAGGAAGAGACCATTGCGGCTCTGAAAAACATGGTGGAAGCAGCGAAAGAAGTAAGGGAAGCCCAATTGGCTGCTCAAACGAAATAATAAAAAGAAACGGCTTTGGCCCTGCCACCAGGGCTGAGGCTGTTTCTCTCCATTATTCTCAGACAAAAGCGCTTCACTGCTGTCTTTTTTGAATAAAACCAACAAAACCAATTGGTTTAAAAATAAATTCAGAAAAATGGTTGACTTTCCAATTTTTATCATGTAATATAGACCAAAATCTTATAAATGATTCTTATCCGAAAGAGTTTAAGAGAATGGCCCGATGAATCCTCTGCAACAAGCAATAGGGGAAGCTGTAATGATGAGAAGAGAGCTTAACAATTAAATAACCATGCTGATTAGATAACTAAAGGCATCTTTCCGATCGCAATTGTTTTTTTGCGGTCTGAGAGGTGTTTTTTTGTTTACTGTTTGGCCCTTTCAGGAGGTGACGTTTATCAATTGGGAAATGATCATTGTATTGCTGCTGATCGTGATGATGCTGATCGCCCTGCTCTTGGAACTTGCAAGGCCGGAATTGATTATTTTCCTGGTATTGGTGACTCTATTGCTCTTGGGAATTATTACACCAGAACAAGCGCTAAGCGGGTTTTCCAATGAAGGCATGATCACGATCGCACTGTTGTTTATAGTGGCCGGTGCTGTACAAAAGAGCGGGCTGATTGACGATGTTATGGAAAGGTGGCTTGAGAAAAGCAAGACCGAGCAGGAGTCGAAATTGCGTTTCTTTATACCGATCGCCGGGTTGTCAGCTTTTCTCAATAACACGCCTATTGTCGTAACTTTTACGCCTATTATAAAGAGTTGGTGTGAAAAGCGCGGGATAGCACCTTCCAAGTTTTTAATCCCTTTATCATATGTAACCATTTTGGGCGGAACAATCACACTGATGGGAACCTCAACGAATATAGTCGTACATGGGATGCTGTTGGAATACGGTTTTGAGGGCTTTTCACTGTTTACTATAACCGTTGTGGGAATACCAGTAACGATTGCCGGTATGCTGTACCTTTTCACAATCGGAAATAAGCTGCTGCCGGATCATAAAGGTTTCAGCCAGCGAGTAAAAGAGGATGCCAAAGAATATATTGCCGAGTTGCGTGTGAAGGAAACCTTCCCATATGTAAACCAAAGTGTAAAAAAATCCGGGTTAGGCAATCTGAATGGTTTGTATTTAATTGAAATTATCAGAAGGAATGAACGGGTTTCCCCTGTTCGGAATTCGACCATTATCCAAGCCGGGGACCGATTGGTTTTTACGGGACAAATATCAACGATGGCTGAATTGCAAAGCACTGTGGGGCTGACGCTGGAAACCGGCACAAATCTGGAGCTTGATGATCTTAAGAATGGATCTATATATTTAGTAGAGGCTGTAGTGTCCCATCATTCTTCTTTATTATCAAAATCCGTCAAGCAGACACAGTTTCGGTCCCGTTATGATGCAGGTGTCATTGCAGTTCATAGGAAAAATGAAAAAATACAGAGCAAGGTTGGCGACATTATTTTAAAACCCGGTGACGCCCTTTTATTATTGGCCGGGGAAGATTTTATTAAAAAGTATAAGCCGTCCAACGACTTCTATGTTGTTTCCCGTTTGGAACCACCGAAATTATTGACTAAAAACAAATTCCAAGGTTTATGTTCCATAGGTATCCTGCTTGCGATGATCATCTTAGTATCCTTCGGCTTATTGTCAATGTTGAAAGCTATGGCATTGGCAGTGATCATATTGCTCGTATCAAGAATGATATCCGCAGAAGAAATCATGAGCAATGTACAATTCCATGTTCTTCTGATCATTGCGTGTTCTCTTGGGATCGGCACTGCCATGACAAAGACGGGGCTTGCTGAGTGGACAGCAAAAGGCTTAATGGCCATTTCCGCCCCGATTGGAGTGGTTGCGGTATTAACCATTATGTACCTGCTGACAAGTGTTTTTACCGAATTTTTAACGAATTCTGCTGCGGCGGCAATCATGCTGCCCATCGGCCTGGAACTCTCAAGTTCCCTGCAGCTGGATCCGACCGGTTTCGCGGTACTGGTTGCAATTGCTGCATCTGCAAGCTTTATTACCCCGATCGGCTACCAGACAAACTTGATTGTCTATGGGCCGGGCGGATACAGATTTATAGATTATATAAAAATTGGAACACCCTTGAGTTTCATTGTGATGGTTACTTCAGTAACAGTTATTTATTTTGTATGGTTTTAGGAGGCTGTGAGATGACAAAAGCTACTAATCTTATATGGCATGAATCTGAAGTTTCAAAATCGGACCGGCAGGAATTAAAGCGGCATAAAAGTGCGATTCTTTGGTTTACGGGATTATCGGGCTCGGGAAAGTCAACCATATCGTCTGCCCTGGAAAAAGAATTATATATCCATGGAATTCACACATACAGATTGGATGGAGACAATATACGGCAGGGCTTAAACAAGGACTTGGGATTCAGTCCGGAAGATCGGACGGAGAATATCCGGAGAATCGGTGAAGTGTCAAAATTGATGGTGGATGCCGGGTTGTTTGCATTAACTGCTTTTATTTCCCCATATCAGGGCGACCGCACGCTTGTCCGGGAACTCGTGGAACCGGATGAATTTATAGAAATTTACGTGAAAGCCAGTGTGGAAACCTGTGAAGAACGTGACCCGAAAGGATTATACAAAAAAGCGCGGGCGGGTGAAATTAAAGGTTTTACAGGGATAGATGCACCATATGAAGAACCGATCAATCCAGAGATAACAATAGACACAAACGTGTTGAGCGTAGAAGAATCAGTTGAAGCAATAGTAGATTATCTAAAGGAAAACCACTACCTATAATGTCAAAGGAAAATTGGATTAGTGTATCATAAAAACCAAGTTAATTCATAGGGATAATTATATTGGAGATGAGCGGAGGTGTAATACAATTGAAAATTACTTATGAATCCTGGTCAGACCCCAGTACCGATTTTATTGTTGATGATGAATATAAAGGTGCACTGAATGTATTGGACTGGGCTTTTGAAATGTATGATGAGGAACTTGTATATGCCTGCAGCTTTGGTATAGAGGGTATAGTCCTGATCGATTTAATATCCAAAGTTAAACCGAACGCAAAGGTTGTGTTTCTAGATACTGGGCTGCATTTCCAAGAAACATATGACTTGATTGCTTCGGTGGAAAAAAAATATCCGTTATTAAAAATTGAAATGAAAAAGCCGGAAATCTCATTGGAAGAACAAGCGGAAAAATATGGTGAAAAACTATGGGAGACTAAGCCCGACCAATGCTGCCAGATTAGAAAGGTATTGCCGCTGCAAGAAACATTATCACAGGCAACCGCATGGATTTCTGGCTTGAGGCGGGAGCAGTCGCCGACAAGACAAAGCACTAACTTCATTAATAAAGATGAAAATTTCCGCTCCGTAAAAGTCTGCCCCCTTATTCATTGGACTTGGAACGATATATGGAATTATGTTGAGAAAAATCAGCTGCAGTACAACCCGCTTCATGACCAAGGTTATCCAAGCATTGGATGCCAACCTTGCACATTGCCGGGGGATATGTTGACAGGTTCCAGGGCCGGGCGCTGGGCGGATAAAGAAAAAACAGAGTGTGGATTGCATCAGGCCAAAAATCAATAACTAAGGAGGAATGTAAGATGGGATTAAGTCAACCGCACGGAGGCACATTAATTAATCGCTGGAATCCACATTATGATTTTGAAGCTATCACAAAAGAAATCGAGTTGGATGAGATATCTTTAAGCGATTTGGAGTTGATAGGTACAGGTGCATACAGCCCGTTAACAGGGTTTTTAACCGAAGAAGATTATCATTCCGTACTGGAAAATATGAGGTTGTCTACGGGTGAGCCATGGACCATTCCAATCACTTTGCCGGTAACAGAAACAAAGGCAGGCACTCTTTCTATAGGGGATACAGTGAAATTGGTAAAGGATCAGCATGTATATGGTGTATTGGAAATTACGGACATTTTCTTGCCAGACAGGGAAAGGGAGGCAAAGCTTGTCTATAAAACCAATGATTTAGAGCACCCGGGTGTAAAGAAACTGTTTGAGCGGCCAAATGTCTATGTTGGCGGAAAGATTACCCTGATCCGCCGTACACCGCCAAGCCAATATTCGGCCTATATATTTGATCCAATTGAGACCCGGGAACAATTCAAGGCATTAGGCTGGAATACCGTTGTCGGTTTTCAAACGAGAAATCCTGTGCACCGGGCGCACGAGTATATTCAAAAATCCGCATTGGAAATCGTGGATGGCCTGTTTTTGAATCCATTGGTCGGGGAAACAAAGCAGGATGATATTCCGGCAGGTGTACGGTTGAAAAGCTATGAAGTTCTATTAGAGAAGTATTATTCGCATGATCATGTATTTTTAGGTGTTTTCACTGCGGCTATGAGATATGCCGGTCCGCGGGAGGCTGTTTTTCACGCGATGGTGAGGAAGAACTTCGGCTGCACCCATTTTATTGTGGGGCGGGATCATGCCGGAGTGGGAAATTATTACGGGACCTATGATGCGCAAAAGATTTTCAGCAATTTTACTCCAGAGGAACTTGGCATCACTTTATTGTTCTTTGAACATAGTTTCTATTGCAATCAATGCAAAAGCATGGCAACCCCGAAGACTTGCCCGCATGACCCTGAATATCATGAAATCTTATCAGGGACAAAGGTAAGGGAAAAACTCAGGAATGGTGAACCATTGCCGGAAACATTCAGCCGTCCGGAAGTTGTCGAGGTATTGATTGCCGGATTACAAAAAGAAGTAAACGTATAACCTTACATGAAGGGGTGGGGAAATTTGGGAAAGGTATACATTGTAGGAGCGGGACCCGGCGATGTTGATCTGATTACGGTAAAAGGCCTGAAATGCATTCAAACAGCTGATGTGATCCTGTACGACCGTTTAATCAATCAGGAACTGCTGCATCATGCGAAAACCGGGGCAGAATTGATCTACTCCGGAAAGATGCCGGGTTTTCATCACAACCAACAGGAGATCATCAATGATTTATTAGTGAAGTACGCAAAAAAAGGAAAAACCGTCACCAGATTAAAAGGCGGAGATCCCTTCGTATTTGGCAGAGGAGCCGAAGAAGCGAAAAGTTTGGCGGACAATGGAATCCCATTTGAAATTGTGCCGGGAATTACATCAGGCATTGCCGCTCCTGCCTATGCAGGGATTCCTGTAACACACCGGGACCTTGGCTCAAGTTTTGCCATAGTGACAGGCCACATGAGGGCTGGTAAGGATGATTCTATTCGGTGGAAAAATTTAGCCGAAGGTGTTGATACATTAGCCATTTATATGGGTGTCGGCAATCTGCCTTATATATGTGAACAACTTACAAAATACGGAAAATCAAAAGAAACTCCGGTTGCCTTAGTTCATTGGGGCACAACGAAGGAGCAGCATACCATTACAGGCACGCTTGCGACAATTGTTGAAGTAGCTAAGGACGCAAAAATTAAAAACCCCAGCATGATCATCGTCGGAGAAGTTGTCGGATTGCGGGAAGAAATTCGCTGGTTTGAGCAAACTCTGGAATACCGGCAGGAGACGGTGGTGTAAACGGGGGGATCAATATGCAGGCAGTTCTATATGTAGCCCATGGCAGCCGGCTAAGGGCCGGTGTAACGGAAGCGATTCAGTTTATTGAAGACAGTAAGGTTTATATTGATGCGCCCATTCAAGAGATTTGTTTCTTGGAGCTTGCAAAACCGGGAATCTCCGAAGGCATCTCAAAATGTGTGGAACAGGGCGCTTCAAAAATAGCGATTATCCCTATTTTACTATTAACTGCGGGCCACGCTAAAAAAGATATTCCTGAAAAGATTGAGATGGAAAAAAACAGTATCCTTACATTCAATTCACTTACGGAAAAACATTTGGGGTTCATCCAAAAATGATTGAGAGTCTCTATGATCGCATGATTGAACAAAAGGTTCCGTTAACTGCGGATGCCGCTGTTTTACTCGTCGGAAGAGGCAGCAGCGACCCTTCGGTCAAGGAAGATTTAACCAGAATTGCGAATCAATTAAAAGAAAACTACCGGTTTAAGCAAGTTGAAATTTCTTTTCTTTATGGTGCAAGTCCTCATGTGGATGAGGCTCTTGATTTATTGGTGGACTCCGGACGCAAACAAATATTTGTTATTCCTTACTTATTATTTTCCGGCCTGCTGATGACTGGATTAAAGAGCAAGATTAAGGAATTGACAGACCGAAACCATCCCATTCTTTTGTGCGACAGTTTAGGTTATCACCCGAATGTTCAAGAGGTTCTTTTGGAACGTGTCAACGAGTTGATTGGCAATAGGAGGGGATAAAACCATGGAAACATATCCCGTCATGCTTAATTTATATGGAACAAAAGCCGTAATAGCAGGCGGAGGGAAGATAGCCTATAGAAAAACAATCGGTCTTTTAAAAGCCGGAGCTAAGATAACGATTATCAGCCCTGATTTATATTCCGAGTTTCATAATTTGTTAGAGTCCGGCCAGGTTGAATGGAAACAGAAGGAAATCGAGGCAAATGATTTAAAGGACGCGTTGATTGTGATTGCAGCAACAGATGACAAATCGGTCAATAGGAAAATATCCGGCCTTGTATCTCCTCACCAGCTTGTCAATGTTGTCGACGATTCAAGACTTGGCAATTTTCATGTGCCTGCAAAGGTGACAAGGGGCAAACTGACCATTGCTGTAGGAACGGATGGGGCCAGTCCGATATTGGCACAAAAGATTCGGGATGAAATTGCGGATGTTTATGATGAGTCTTACAGGGACTATCTTCTATTTCTTGAAAAAGCAAGAGAAAAAATCCATGCGAAAAAGGGACACATCACACTCAGAGGGCAATTATTAAAAGAAATAACACAAAAAGAATACCGGACTGCGGAAAACCAACAGAAATTTTTAGAAAGGATGAATGGTAAAAATGGGAGGGCGGAAACAAAGCCATGAAATTGCCATATCGGAAATTAAGACATTGTTGAATACGATGAATTACGGTTCTATCACACTAATTATACAAGACGGTGTAGTCATTCAGATTGAGAGAAATGAAAAAATCAGATTGAAATAGACTTCATGGGAGGTGAATACTATTGCTACTGCAAGTAACGAACAGTCCATTTAATCAAGAACAGGCTGAGCTTTTGAATCGTTTGCTGCCATCATTATCAGAAAGTCAACAATTGTGGCTGAGCGGATACTTAAGCGCCTGCAACACTCAGGCAGCAGCGTCTGCCGTCGGCCTGCAAAATCCGCCAGGAGCTTTGCAGCAAACGGAAGCGACACAAGCCACTAAAGAATTAACAATCCTATTTGGTTCCCAAACAGGGAATTCGCAAGGGTTGGCTGAAGAAATATCGGAAAAACTGAAAAGCATGGAGTACAAAATCACGTTGGAGTCCATGAATGACTTCAAAGTGAAAGACTTAAAGAAACTTACTTATCTATTAATCATTGTCAGCACCCATGGCGAAGGGGATCCGCCTGATACCGCATTGCCTTTGTATGAGTTCTTATACAGCCGCCGGGCTCCGAAATTAAACGATTTACACTTCTCGGTGCTCGCTTTGGGTGACAGCTCTTATGAGTTTTTCTGCCAGACAGGAAAGCAATTTGATGCACGGTTGGAGGAACTGGGAGCGAAACGTCTGAGTCCCCGTGTTGACTGTGACTTGGATTACGATGAACCGGCGGCCAGGTGGTTTGAAGACGTCGCCCAAAGTTTGAAAAAAATGGATGGAGACTTTTCGAGCGGGCCGGCCGGTGATGGGGCATTTGTCCCTGCGGTGTCAAGTCCCATCCCAGACCAGCCAAAATATTCAAGAACAAACCCTTTTCGGGCGGAAATATTAGAAAATATCAATTTAAACGGCCGTGGTTCCAATAAAGAGACCCGCCATTTGGAACTATCTCTGGAAGGCTCAAATTTTAAATTTGAACCTGGAGACAGTATCGGAATATATCCTGAAAATGATGAGGAACTGGTCAATTCGATCATCGAGGAACTCCAGCTTGACCCAAGCGAATCTGTCCCGATCAATAACCAAGGAGAAGTTCGTTCTTTAGCGGAAGCATTAAAGAATCATTATGAGATTACTGTTCTATCAAAACAACTATTGGAAAAGGCCTCTGAAGCAAATGAAAAACTAAAGGAGTTTATTGAATCCGGGGATCATCACAAGGATTATGTGAAAGGGCGGGACTTGTTAGATTTAGTCCGTGATTTCTCTCCGTGGAATATCTCAGCCGGAGAACTGGTTGGAACATTGCGCAAGCTCCCTGCGCGTTTATACTCCATTGCGAGCAGTTATCAAGCCAACCCTGACGAGGTTCATTTGACAATAGGGGCAGTCCGCTATGAATCCCACGGGAGAAAGAGGAACGGTGTATGCTCTGTCCATTGTGCTGAGAGGGCTGAGCCTGGTGATGCTTTATCAGTTTATGTACAAAAAAACGCCAATTTCAAACTCCCTTCGGATCCGGATATTCCGGTTATCATGATTGGCCCGGGCACGGGTGTCGCACCATTCAGGTCTTTTCTTGAAGAAAGAGAGGAGATTGAAGCAAAGGGGAAAACATGGCTTTTCTTCGGTGACCAGCACTTTGTTACGGATTTTCTTTATCAGGTTGAATGGCAAAGATGGCTTAAAAATGGAGTGTTAACCAAAATGGATGTCGCTTTTTCACGGGATACGAAAGAAAAAGTGTACGTTCAACACCGTATGCTTGATCATAGCCGCGAATTATATGATTGGCTTCTGGAAGGAGCCCATGTTTATATTTGCGGAGATGAAAAAAATATGGCAAAAGATGTCCATGCAACGCTCCTTGAGATTCTTGAAAAAGAAGGCGGTATGACCTCTGAGGAAGCAGTTGCTTATCTGGCGGATATGCAGCAGGAGAAGCGTTATCAAAGAGATGTGTATTAAGAAGGTGAAGGGAGACAGGGATGAATAATGTCAAAAACAAAACTTTCCCCAACGCAGGATGGTCCACCAAGTGATGTCGAACGAATCAAAGCTGAAAGCAATTACCTGCGCGGCACATTAGCCGAAACAATTTCAGACCCGCTAAGCGCAGGTATACCGGATGATGATAATCGGCTGATGAAATTCCATGGCAGTTATTTACAGGATGATAGGGACGTGCGCAATGAGCGGCAAAGACAAAAGCTGGAACCGGCGTATCAATTTATGGTCAGAGTAAGAGCGCCCGGCGGTATCGTAACAGCAGACCAGTATATAGCCATGCACAATATCGCCAAAAAGTATGCAAATGGGACTTTAAGATTGACGACAAGGCAGTCGTTTCAAATGCACGGCATTCTTAAATGGAACATGAAGCAAAGTATAAGGGAAATCAATGACTCGCTATTGGATACACTCGCAGCCTGCGGGGATGTGAACCGCAATGTGATGTGCAATCCGAATCCATATCAGTCGGAGATGCATGGAGAGGTATATGAATGGGCTAAAAGAATAAGTGAACATCTTTCTCCAAGAACCCGCGCTTATCATGAAATTTGGCTGGACGGTGAAAAGGTGGCAGACAGTACCGAGAGTGATGTGGAGATTGAACCTATTTATAGTCCCGTTTATTTGCCGCGGAAATTTAAAATCGGTGTTGCAGTGCCCCCTTCCAATGATGTAGATGTATTTTCGCAAGACTTGGGTTTCATTGCCATTTTGCAAGACGGACATTTGCAAGGCTTTAATGTCGCAGTCGGAGGAGGAATGGGAATGACTCACGGGGATACAGACACTTATCCTCAATTGGGTCGCGTCATTGGTTTTTGCTCCCCGGACCAGGTGGTGGATGTGGCTGAAAAAATAGTGACCATACAAAGGGATTATGGAAATCGCTCTGTAAGAAAAAATGCCCGTTTCAAGTATACGATAGATGCCAAGGGCATAGAGTGGCTGATCAATGAACTTCATGATCGTCTCGGCTGGGAGCTTCAGCCTGCCCGCCTATTTGAGTTCGAACATAACGGCGACCGGTATGGCTGGGTAAAGGGCATCAACAATAAATGGCATTTTACTTTGTTCATTGAAAACGGAAGAATCAAAGATCATGAAGAGTATAAACTGATGACCGGACTGTTGGAAATTGCAAAAATTCACCAAGGGGACTTCAGACTTACTCCAAACCAAAATTTGATCATTGGTAATATCGCGGAAGAAAATAAAGCCCAAGTGGAACAATTGATAAAAGCGTATGGACTGACAACTGGCAAACAGCATTCCGCATTGCGTAGAAATTCCATGGCCTGTGTTTCCTTGCCGACATGCGGGCTGGCCATGGCTGAATCGGAACGTTACTTGCCATCACTTCTTGATAAAATTGAGGGGATTTTAGATGAAGCAGGTCTGAGAGAGGAAGAAATTGTCGTACGTATGTCCGGATGTCCCAACGGCTGTTCACGGCCAGCCTTGGGAGAGATTGGATTCATTGGAAAAGCACCAGGAAAATATAACTTATACCTGGGCGCAGGTTTTTCCGGAAATCGGCTAAATAAGCTTTATCGTGAAAATATAGGTGAAAAAGAAATTTTGGAAGAGCTAAAGCCTATCATCCATCATTACGCAAAGGAACGTCAGGAAAATGAACATTTCGGAGATTTTGTGATCCGTACAGGTTATGTAAAAGAGGTCCATTCGGGATTGGATTTTCATGATTGATATAGATCATGAAATGGTCCCTGACACAAACAAAGGAAAAGTGGAGGTGGTTGTTCATGGGCTCGGCAGATAAGGAGCCGGACTCGTACTAATGGAAGACAGTTTATACTAAAGAGAAATAGATCCCGGAGAGGGCGGCTCTTTCGGGATCTATTGAATACAGACTTATTTTCCCCAAATTTCTTCAGCAATTTCAACAATGAATTTCAACTTTTCCCATTGCTGTTCTTCAGTCAGCTCATTTCCGTGATGGGTCGAAGCGAAGCCGCATTGCGGGCTCAGGCAGATTTGCTCAAGCGGAACATATTTAGAAGCTTCTTGTATTCGTGCCTTGATCGCTTCCTTGTCTTCCAATTCGCCGGATTTGGAAGTGACGACGCCGAGAACAACTCTTGGTCCGTCTTTTGGGATGTAGCGAAGCGGGTTGAAGTCTCCGGAGCGCTCATCATCATATTCAAGGAAGAAGCCGTCCACTTTCTCTTTGGCCAGCAGCGTCGGCGCAATCAGCTCATAGCTTCCTGAAAACATCCAGCTGGACCGATAGTTACCGCGGCATAAGTGTGTGGTTACGAATAAGTCTTCCGGTTTGTCCTCGAGCACGCCATTGATGACGCGCAAAGCCAGATCGATGTATTTTTCCCTTGTGAAGCCATTCTCATCAAATTTTCGATCCGGTGAAGACAGGCCTGCGATATAAACATCGTCCAGCTGGAGGTATCGCACTCCCGCATTATAGAATGCTTTGATAGTTTCCTTATATGCTTGAATAATATCGTTTGCGTAATCTTCGATATCGGGATAGATATCTTCATCGCGGATTCCTATATGGAACAGCTGATTTGGACTTGGGATCGTTTGTTTCGCAACAGCGCGCCCACCTACGATTTCATTGAATTCGATAAAATCTTTGATAAATGAGTGTTCAGGACTAAAGGAGATCTTACCTGTGTTGCGGACCCCGTATCTCTCGGTTTCCTTGTTGTGGAATTGATATCCCGATTCAGGTACGTATCCTTCAAGGCCGTTGAGTTCCTCCAAGAAGTCCAAATGCCACCATGTCCGGCGGAATTCGCCGTCTGTCACAAGTTCCAAGCCTGCATCGATTTGCTTATCGACAATGCGTTTGATTTCTTTGGTTTCTACTTCGCGCAATTGCTCAGCTGAGATTGTGCCTTCCTTGTAATCCTTTCTTGCTTGGACAAGGCTTTCTGGACGCAATAGGCTTCCTACGTGGTCTGCTCTGAACGGTACTGCGGTTGTTAAAGTCGTTGTCATTTTTGAATACCTTCTCTCTTTTGTAATATAAAAAAATTGAGGACCTTCTTGGATAAAAAGAAGGTCCTCAATAAATGAAAACAAACTTCTTATCTATTTGGAATTAGCACCATTTCCTTGAAAAAGGCTGGTTGCTGAGACTTCATCGGGCCAATCCCTCCGTCTCTCTGGATAAGAAAATCTGTATAAAGTTGTTTAATTAACTGATATTTTCTACTTTATTACAAGCTCTGAAGAAGTGCAAGAGCTTTTGTGAAAAAAGCCAGATGGGAACGCCAATGCCCTCATGATTGAAACTGAAACATATCCCGTAAATGAATTCGCGATATATTGTGATATGATATGAATATAACGAAATTAACGGATGGGGGAAAGCCGCATGAAATTGGTTTATGAAGGCAAAACGAAAACCGTATTTGAATTGGAAGATGGAAACTATTTATTAAAATTCAAAGATGATGTCACCGGGGAGGATGGAGTATTCGACCCGGGTGCCAACACAGTCGGCTTGACAATCGAAGGGGCAGGAAAGACGGGGCTTCGCCTTACTAAATTTTTCTTTGAACTTTTAGAGAAGAAGGGAATTCCGACCCATTTCGTTAATGCTAATATAGAAGACGCGACTATGACAGTAAAGCCGGCGGAGATGTTCGGCAATGGCTTGGAAGTGATTTGCCGTTACCGCGCGGTAGGAAGCTTCTTGCGCAGATACGGTATGTATGCGGAAGAAGGGCAGGAGCTGGACGGATTTGTTGAAGTGACTTTGAAGGATGATGCCCGCCAGGACCCGCCGATCAGTGAAGATGCATTGGCGATGCTTGGCATTTTGAGCCATGACGAATATAAAAGGCTGAAGGAACTGACAAGGGAAATCGGAGCGATTGTCAAAGCCGAACTTCTGGAAAAGGGGATCGACCTATACGATATAAAACTGGAATTCGGCAGAGCGGGCGACAACAAGGAAATCACTCTGATCGATGAAATTTCCGGAGGAAACATGAGAGCATACAAAAACGGAGAATACATTGAACCTTTGAAGCTCGGGGAATTGATTCTCAGCGAATAAATTAGATTTATTTTTTCCAAATTAATATGTCAAATATAATGTCGTATATAAGGAGGAGAAACAGTTGGATCAATTTATGAAAAGAGCTGTGGAATTGGCCGATGAGTCGGTAAAGGAAGGCGGGCAGCCGTTCGGGGCTGTTCTTGTAAAGGACGGGGAAATCATTTCTGAGGGCATCAATGAACTGCATCTGAAATACGATATAAGCGGCCATGCTGAACTCATTGCCATCCGGAAAGCCCAGGAGCAGCTGCAGACACTGGATTTAAGCGGCTATACGATGTATGCAAGCGGGGAGCCATGCCCCATGTGCATGACGGCTATTTATTTTTCAGGGATTGAAAAGGTCTATTATTGCGGGACTGTCGAAGACGCCAAAGCCGCCGGCCTTGGCAAATCAGTCTATGTTTATAATCAGTTGGCACTGCCCCGGGAAAAGCGGGATGTACATATGGTACATATGCCTTTGACGCAGGGAATGTCCAACCCGTTGGAAAACTGGACAGAAAAAGAAGGAAAGTAGACCGAAGGGAGTAGAGGCATGCGGATTGTTTCGTTGTGTCCAAGTAATACGGAGGTCATCGGTTATTTGGGGAAGGAAGGCATGCTTGTTGCCGTAGATGATTATTCCAATTGGCCTGAAAGTATTAAAGGATTGCCAAGGATAGGCCCGGACCTTACGGTTGACATGGATAAAGTGGAGGCCATGCAGCCTGATCTCGTCGTTGCCTCTCTCAGTGTACCGGGGATGGAGAAAAACATTTATGAATTGAGCAGGCGGGATATCCCACATATTATTCTCAACCCTAATTCTTTGGAAGAGATTGCCTGCGACATTGAAACGCTTGGGGAAGCACTCGGTTTTCCTGAGTTGGGGAAAGAGAGGGCTTCCCATTTCAGGGAAGAAATCCGGCAAAGAAAGATTGTCGCCCAAGGCAGGAATGAACATTTTACGATCTATTGGGAATGGTGGCCCAAACCCGTTTTCACGCCGGGAGGGCCCAATTGGCTGACGGAAATCAGTAAACTTGCGGGAGGCCGGAATATTTTTGAATCTGAGCCCCGGGCAAACGTTCAGACGGATTGGGATGACGTAGCCGAAAGAAACCCGGACCATATATGCATGGTCTGGGTAGGTATTGAAAAAGAAAAGGTCAGGCCGGAATTATTGAAAAAACGGCCAGGCTGGGAAAAGATCAAAGCAGTTCAAAACAATCAGGTGCATGTCCTTGGCGATTCCCTTTATTGCCGGCCGTCGCCGAGATTGTTATTAGGCTTGGATAAACTTATTGCTACATTGTCGGGTCAATCTCCTCTGCGGTAGAAGCTTTTGCCACAGGTGGGGATTGACCCATTTTAATCAAATAAGAAGGACAACGGCCATCCCCGGGACGGGCAAAATATGAACGACAGCCTCCAAGGAATATCCGGCTGCCGTAATGAACAGGCTGATACAGGAATAAACAATATAATGGGCTGCAACCCAAAAGGGATGCCAAACTGCCCAAAGAGAGCCGTCTTTTTTCAAGATATAGGAAAGTATATAATTTGACTAAAATTTTCTTTAGAAAAGTAAGCGTCTTGTCTAGCTCCAGGCGCCATCGGCTCGAGGTCACAAGTCAAATTGCTGTGGTGGCTGTAGAGCTGCCTCCTCGCAATTCGCCTTGTGCTTGTCGCCGATAGGCGGGCGCCTTGCGCTTTTCTAATAACAGTCATTAAATACATAGACAATGACGGCATTTCAAAAGTACAATATCAATAATGGATGGATGCCCACTTAGGAAAGGAACCAGACATAAGCCATGAAACATGATGTGCAGAAGACAAGAAAAAAAAGAATACTTATCATTATTTGCTTTATATTCGCTGTCACATTGTTTATTCCTACACCATTTTATTTATTTCAGCCCGGTTCGGTAGAGGAATTGAGTTCAAAGGTAACGGTTGAAGAGGGGGAAAAGGCAGGGCAGGGCCATCTATATTTGACTACTGTCCTGTCAGTGAAGGCAAGCAATATTTATTATTTGGCATACGGCCTTCTTGCGCCGCATACAGACATTCAGCGGTCACACGTTGTGAAAGGGGACATGTCTGAGAAGGAGTATAACCGCTGGCTGGCCTATTTGATGAAATCCTCACAGGAAAACGCCATTACGGCCGGATTAAAGGCGGCTGGAGAAGAGGTGCAGGTTGTCCCGAAAGGGATGATTGTAAGGAATTTCAGTAAAAATTCAAAGGCAAAGGGAATTATTGAAGCGGGAGACCTCATTTTAAAGGTTGACGGAAGAACGATCAAAGCAACCGAGGATCTGCTTGGCTATTTTAAGGGAAAAAAAGCTGGGGAAAAAGTAAGTGTCGTTTTTTCCCGGGATGGGAAAAAGAAAGAAAAGCAGGTGGAGCTTGTTCTGCTGCCGGGAAAAAAGTCACAGCCAGGCATCGGGGTCGGCCTTGAGGAATATGTAGAGGTAAAACCCGCCCGGAAGGTCAATATTCAGGCAGGAGAAATAGGCGGACCGTCTGCAGGACTGATGTTTTCCCTGGAAATCTACAGGCAGGTGACAGGGGAGGATATTACCAAAGGATATAAGGTCGCCGGGACAGGTACGATCGACAAGGCCGGAAATGTAGGCCAAATCGGCGGTATAGCCGAAAAGATTGCAGCTGTTGATAAAGCCGGAATGGACATATTCTTCTGCCCGATGGATGTCCTTCCGGGCGATACAAATGAAAAAGAAGTAAAAGCCGAAGTTGAAAAATATGGATATGACGTTAAAATAGTACCGGTTAAAACATTGGATGAAGCTGTAAATTATTTAGACAGGCTTCCTCCGAAGTCATAGGAGGCATTCAACATGATAAAAAAAGCAAGCAAGCTGTTTTTGGCAGGTATTCTAAGTGTCGGATTCATTTTTTACGGACATGGAAAGGCATCTGCAGAAAACGATGATGTCATTAATGAAAAATTAGGCGTGCCGATCGTTGTTTACGGTGAAACTCTTACAGGCGACCAGAAAGAAGAAGTCAGAAGGCTTCTTAAAGTGGATAATCCGCAAAACGTCGATGAAATTACAGTCACTGCCAAGGATTTGGCCCGCTTGATCAACGGGAATCCAAACTCCAGAATGTTTTCGTCAGCTAAAATTACATTAAAAGAGAAAGGGAACGGACTGGTCGTAACAATTGTTACACCTGAAAACATCACTGAGGTCACAACTGAAATGTACGCCAACGCTCTTCTGACAGCAGGCGTGGAAAATGCGAATGTCGATGTTGCGTCACCTGTTAAAGTGACAGGCCACTCCGCTTTGGTCGGAATTTATAAGGCATATGAGAGTAAAGGGGAAGTCCTCGATAAAGACCGCATGGAAGTTGCCAATGAAGAGCTGGAACTGGCAACAGAACTCGCGGACAAAGAAGGCTTGAGCGATGAAAAGGTAACAGAGTTGCTCACTGAGATTAAAAAAATGATTGCAGAACAAAATCCTGCAACGAGGGAAGAGGTGGAGCAAATCGTTCAGGAGCAATTGAACAAAATGAGTATTGAACTGAGCGAGCAGGACCGCCAGCTGCTGATCGACCTTTTTGACAAAATGCGCTCTTTGGACATTGATTTCGGTCAAGTGAAGAAGCAGCTCGAGGACATTTCCAAGGATATCAAAGGGAAGCTGGAAAAGGTTGTAGGAGATGAAGGGTTCTGGGACAGCGTAGCGAACTTTTTCCAAAAATTGTTTGATTCCATTCGCAATTTGTTTAAATAAATGAAATAAAAAACTCCTGGAAAATTAATTCCAGGAGTTTTTTATCATACGTAAAAAATAAGAATAACGATAAAGTAAATGACCATGGCGATCAAACCTACAGGAACACCGAAACGTGCCCATTCGCGGCTTGTAATATTTAATTTGCCTGCCGCAATGATGTTCGGGATATTTCCTGGAATGAGCATACCGCCGCTGATCATGAGTCCGAGTAAAATGGATACAAGGGTCGGATCGCTCATTTGGGGACTGATTTCTGCTGCAGCCAGTGTGGCGTTATCCAGGATAGCGGAAATCATGTTAATCCAATATAGGATCTGCGGGCTGAGCCCAAGCAGATATTTTTCGATAAATGGTTCAAAACCTGCTCCGAGCAGTGTAAGGCCCATGACGAATAAATAAACTTTAAAAGCACGGATGAGTATCTCTGGATAGCTTTCAGCTTCGAGACTGGATGATTCTCCAGCGCCGCCCCTTGTCGGGTCGACAATAAATGCCGCTAAAATACCAAATAAAATGACGGCTGAAATGACATCCGGGCCGATCAGACGAAGCAAATAGAAGAAGTCGGCATTCAATTTGCTTACGGCGATGGTTGCCAATGGTTCTCCGATCGGTGTCAAAGCTGCGCCAAGCCCGATAGAGAAGCAGGCGAGAATGACAAGGCGGATTGTGGCTTGGCGCTCAAGACGCAATACGCTTACAATCACAACCAGGACAATTGCCGCAATAATCGCAGTAATGACACTTGAGATTAAACCGAGAACGATTACAACTAAAGCTATAAACAAGCGTGATGGGATAGCACGGCTCATCCCCAGAATTCCTTTTTCAATTGATGTCTGGAACCATTTGAACAGCAGACCTGCAATCAGAACAGCAAGTGTAATATGTATTGGATCCACCAATGCTTTTGTAAACAGTTCTCCTGTCAATACGTGGCTTGTCCAAGCCGCCAGGATCCCCATAACAAATAAAAAGGCTTCCAAATTCTTTTCTACAATTCCTACAGTAAACGGCAAGAATAAAACTAGAATTAGTATAATAGTTAAACCAAGAATCATAACCCCATATCCTTTTCTATATAATTTCAATATTTTCTATTATATATGAAAGCGGATAAAGAAGAAAGTAGTACAATTTTACATAGAAAAGAAGGGTTGATAGACCCGTCGCCGTTTTTTGGAAAAGAAAAAGCGGAAAGCTCGGCTTTCCGCTTTTTAATCTTATTGAATTCCACCAACGATTTTCTCATATTCCACTGGTTTAGGTGCCACTTTGGACCTTTCAAGTGCCGGTGTATCAGGGCGTGCAATTCTATAAACTGCTGCACCCACGATTTCCGCAGTCTCTTGAAGTTTTTCCTTACTGATCTTATCAAGTGTATCCTCTGGGGTGTGGTACCAAGGTTCTACAGGGTTGTGGATGAACAATGCTGCTGGAA
This sequence comes from Siminovitchia fortis, assembly GCF_007681465.1. Lineage (NCBI taxonomy): Bacteria > Bacillati > Bacillota > Bacilli > Caryophanales > Bacillaceae > Siminovitchia > Siminovitchia fortis. The sequence continues at coordinate 10,875 of NZ_VEKZ01000005.1, read as the reverse complement.
TGCCTGCCTCATAAAATGGAACATGGTCGCTTCGGCCTTCCTGACCGTACGTTAGTGGAGTGCCAGTCCTTACTCCGGCAGCTGCAGAGAGGTCTGTAACTACGTTTTTCTCTCCGTCAACGGTAAACATGACGAGGTCACCAGCATCTCTGCTTCCAACCATATCCATTTGCCACATGCCGACTATACGATCGCGCTCATCTTGGGAGAGGGAGTCAACATACTCGTACGAACCGACGAGACCAAGCTCCTCCGCTCCAAATGTAACAAATCGGATTTCAGTGTCGGTAGGCATATTCGCCATTACACGTGCCAGTTCAAGAGTAGCGGCGACTCCGGAAGCATCATCGTTTGCACCAGGCGCCCCAGGAACAGAGTCATGGTGCGATCCTACAACAATGATTTGGTCTGTTGCTTTTTTCTTTTGTGTCGGCTTTTTAACAGCAACCACATTATGTGATGTTTCCTGAACAATTCTGCCATCTGTCACACTGACCGTTGCAGAAATGGTTTGTCCTTCCGACAATCCCGCTCTTAATCTTTCTCCGTCGTCCTGTGAAAGGGCTACAGCCGGTACATAATTATCATTTGTTTCTCCAAGTGTTCCATTAATCTCACCCGGTGCATTATTGAAAATAATTACTGCTGAAGCACCCGCATTAGCAGCATTTAATACTTTTTCACCAAAAGAAATTTCTCCCCTTTGAACCAGGGCGATTTTTCCGGCCAGATCCATACTTTCAACATCCGAGGCTCTTCCAAGTCCTGCATATACCAAGTCTGCTGTTACAACTCCGTTCGGTGTGTATGTAAAACTGCTTGATGATAAGGCCTCTCCACCCGCTGTGACAGCCACTTTTGGAGCATAATAATTCTCAAATGTGAATGGCTGAATTTCCGTTTCATATCCGTATGAAGAGAGCCTTGCTTCGATATACTGGACTGCATTCCACTCCGCCTCAGTTCCTGCTACACGTGGCTCTGCGGCAAGATGGGCAATGTGGTTGTACATATTATCGGCACTTATTTTTTTGATTATTTTATTATCAAAAGCTTTTTGTGCCTGGGCCGGTGGAGCGGATGCTTCCTTAGCGTAAGCAGCAGGAACACCGACTGCTAAACTGGCAGCGATCAATAGAGCTGCTAATGGTTTTTTTCTTATTACCACAATTATTCAAGCCTCCTTAAAATTTTAATATATTACTATATTGATTATAGTAATTATTCTAATAATTTAGGAAGTGGATATAGTCCTATTGTTTTTACGGGACTTTTTATGTTTGTAAGCTTCGTAATCAACGAATAAGGATGGTCATATACTGAATAAGTGCTTTAAAGATGGGGGAGGGTCATTGGGATACAGGATTTTCGAGAATGCTTTATCCATTCATGAAAAATGCAACAATTTATCTTATACGAACCGGCTTGTACTCGTGGCGATTTTCAGCGGATTGGCAGCGGTTTTTCAATCGGTTGGTGCATTATTTCCAGGAATAGGATATTTCGTCAGTCCATTGGCAACCGCGCCCATTATCTTTTGTTCCATATTTTCAGTGCGCCTTGGCTTCTTATCATACTTGCTTTAACCATAACGGCTTGTTCAGCACTATCTATGGGAATATTGACCGTGCTGTACGTATTGAAGTTCCCTTTGCTCGGCCCTATGGCATCAACTGCTCCGAAACTATCAGCTATTGCCGGAATCGTATTATTTTCGGGAATTTACAGCTGGGTATGGGTGCAGATAAGTCGCCTAAGGCTGCGCGCCTTGCGCTTTCCTTATAACTTTCCAAGTCATACCGGTGTTCGGTAATCCGGTGCAGTTTTTCGGTTATTCTTTGTTTTCATCCCATCGAATAATCATCTCTTTCATGATTGTTCAGGTGACCTTCCCATCATACTTAAGAATTAGGAAGGGGGATATCAAATAAAATCGGTTCCAAAGATGATATCGCGACTTGAAACAATTCTTCAAACTCTCCCAAAGCTTTCGGTCTGAATCCCCTAATGCCGAAGCTTTCGGCAAGAAGGACAAAATCAGGATTTCCGAACGATACACCGACGCTTTTACCATGTTTCTTGTTCATCATTTGTTGCTCGAGCTTTAACACTCCGTCGTTCAGAACGATAAAAATCAGAGAAATCCCAAGCCGTTTAACTGTTTCCAATTCAGAAATTGTCATCATTGCACCGCCGTCTCCGGTTATGGAGATAACGGGAGCATGTGGCCGGGCAAGCTTGGCTCCGATCGATCCTGGAATACTAATACCCATGGAAGCAAGTCCATTTGAAATGATCAGATTTTCAGGCTGTTTCGGCTGATAGGTACGTGCTATTGATATTTTATGTGCCCCGACATCGGAAACAACGATAGTGTCTTCTGGTGACAGCATTTCAATGGCGTGCAATATGTTCTCAGTTGTCAGGGGCAGATGTGAATTATCATCATACCCTGACTTGATTTGAAAGGAATGCTCGATCTTTTGTTTTAAATTTCCGGAAGGGATCCAGCCTTTGGAAGGAATGCTGCGAGTGCTCAAATTTTGCAACGTTTGCTTTATGTGGCCAATGACCTCTGCTGCTGTTGGGTAATACTCGTCCGGCTCAGGTGTTTGTGAGTCGATATGCAAGATGGGGATTTTTTTTCGATTCCATTCCTTAGGCGGCCTTTCCACGGGATCAAATCCGATAATAATCAACAGATCTGCTTCATCAATTCCTGACAAGACCAAATCATTTTCAGAGAATCCAAACGTAAAATAGTTATAAGGGACGTTTTTAGGGATCACCCCTTTTGCCATAAAAGAGTGGGTGACAGGTGCTTGTAGCTTTGATAGAAAAAGAAGCACGTCCTGAGACGCATCCTGTCTTATGACTTTATCACCGATAATGACAAACGGTTTTTCACTTTCATTCAAGAGGGAAATAGCTGACTGAACAGCTTTCCCGGCAGGAAGAACAGGCTGTTCCTCCGTTATTGGCACTACTCCAGGCGGGACCGATTCAAACGCCAGGTTTTCAGGGAGTTCCAGAAACACGGATCCCGGCTTTTCTTCGTTTGCGGTTTTAAATGCCTTCCGAACCATTTCAGAAATCGAGTCAGCTTCTTTGATCTGGGCCGCCCATTTTGTAGCGGGTGCCATAACATCGGTCATCTCTATAAACTGGTGAGAATGCTTATGCTGATTGTTAAGCCCTGTCTGCCCGGTAAGAGCGACTACAGGACACCCGTCAAGTGTAGCCGTAGCCAAACCTGTTAACAGGTTGCCCGCTCCGGGTCCCAAAGTAGCCGTACAAACTCCAACTTTTTTAGAAAGCTTTCCATAAACGCATGCCATAAAAGCCGCTCCTTGTTCATGGCGGACCGGAACATATTGAATTTGCGTGGAACGGGAAATGGATTCAACCAGATCAAGCGTCTCTTTCCCGACAATTCCAAAGATATATTCTACACCTTCATTTTCCAAACACTGTACTAGTACATCTGTTGCTTTCATCAATATCCTCCGCAGTAAAAGTTAGAGTTAGCTTTGGCCATTGATGTTAAAAATATGAATGCATTACCCTCAAGTATTGAATAAATGAAAAAGCATACGTTCTTTATCATCGAAGAATTGTTTCATTAGTGTGAAATGCTCCGTATTTTCAAGAGTCGTTTTCCTTATTCCTTCTTTTGTGAACTCATACAATAGAGCGTCAGGATAGGCCATGATGATCGGGGAATGTGTGGCAATAATGAACTGGGATGATTGGCCGGCAAGCTCATTGATCCGGGACAGCATCGATAATTGCTTTAAGGGTGACAATGCGGCCTCAGGTTCATCCATGATGTAAAGTCCTTTTCCCCTAAAACGATGTGTGAAGGCAGCGAAGAATGACTCCCCATGCGACTGCTCATGGAGAGAAACTCCTCCGAATTGATCAATGATACGCGGGCTTCTCGGTTCACGATCAAGCTCTTCAATATTTGTTGCCACATTATAAAATGTTTCTGCCCGAAGAAAAAAACCGTCTTTTGGTCTTTGCACTCCTTTTATCAGGCGAAGATGCTGTTCCAATTCGGAGTGGGAATCGCGGGTTGAAAAGTTGAAGTTGAAAGATCCGCCTTCAGGATTGAATCCGGCGGAAATGGCGATTGCTTCAATTAGAGTTGACTTCCCCATCCCGTTTTCACCTACAAAGTATGTCACTTGAGGGTGTAAGGGGAGTTCGTTGAGAGATTCAATCGCCGGAAGGCAAAAAGGGTATTCAGCGTTTGATGGTATGTCGTCACGTAACAATTTGATCTTTTTAATATATTGGTTGGATTCATTTAACTTCACCATTATCCGCTCCATAATAAATGTTTCTATCATCTTACCTTATTTGGGCGAAAATTTGATAAGGAATTACCATCATTTTATTTCCCCGGCAATAATCGACAACGCCAAGCTTATTTCCCCGGGAATATTCGACATGTATAAATATTTTAATAGAGGTGAGGGTATTGGAAATAAAAAAGGTTAAGGGGCTCACGCCAAATGATGTTGTGGGACTGACGGCACTCTCAGGCCCCGCCAGTCAAGAGAAATTGAAAAAGGCTATCGCGGCATTGGAAGAGGCAGGTTTCCGTGTGGAAGTCGGAGAAACGTGCTATATGGAGCATCGAGGGTATTTGGCAGGACCGCCTCAAGATCGTGCGGCAGAATTAAACAGTATGTTTTCGAATAAGGAGATAAAAGCAATTTTTTGCCTGCGGGGAGGGTATGGCTCCCCGCAAATCTTGCCTCTTCTTGACCAAGAACAGATTAGGAACAATCCAAAACTGTTCGTCGGCTATAGTGATATCACGGCTTTGCATCTTTTCCTTCAGCAATGCTGTGAAATTCCGACAATACACGGACCGATGGCCGCTTCGGATTTAATTGACGCGGATTCTTTTACAAAAAAAGATCTTTACCGGTTATTGAAAGGCCATACTTCAATGGGAAAAGTATGTAATCCTCCTGGAGAAAGAATGGAATGCCTGATCCCTGGAAGGGCAAGCGGAATACTCACAGGAGGGAATTTGACTCTCATCTCCGCTTTGATGGGAACCCCCTATGAAATAGACACGAAAGGAAAAATTTTATTTCTCGAAGAAATAAATGAGGAGCCGTATAAATTGGACAGGATGATGACGCAGCTTGCGTTAGGAGGTAAATTTTCAGAAGCGGAAGGGGTTGTTCTCGGGAGTTGGACCGGGTGCCATTTTGATTCAAACTTTAACATTAAAGATCTATTTAAGGAGATCCTTGAACCGTTCGGAAAGCCTGTTTTATTCAATTTAAGGGCAGGACATTGCAGACCGATGGTATCTCTGCCTTTAGGGGCATTTGTAGAAATGGATGCCGGCAAAGGAGAATTAGTGATCAAAGAGGGTATTATACAATAGGCAGAGTCCTTGCTATACTCTACGATCCATTATAAGATAATGGATAATTTTACAATTTTACTAATATATTTGTCAGGTTAGGAGCAGGCATTATCAATGACGACAACAAACTTGGTGATTTTGCAGACAAGCGATATCCATGGAAACATCTTTCCGGTCAACTATGGAACGAATGCCTATGCTGATGTTGGGCTGGGAAAAATTTCAACCCTTGTAAAAAAAGAACGGAAAAGCAATGACAACGTCCTATTAATCGATAATGGCGACCTGATCCAAGGGACGCCGCTGACTTACCATTACGTCCGCTCAGATGAACATAGACACCTTCCGAATCCAATGGTGGCTGTATTGAATGAAATGAAGTATGATGCCGGGGTGTTCGGCAATCATGAATTCAATTATGGGCTGGGAAACTTGAAGGCCGCTGTAAAACAGGCGAGCTATCCTTGGCTGTCAGCCAATATTTTAAACGCCGCCAACCAAAATCCGTATTTTGGAAAACCATACACGATAAAACAGTTTGATGATCTGAAGGTGGCCGTATTAGGTTTAACAACCCCCTACATACCGTACTGGGAAAAGCCGGAAAATATTGTGGGTTTAAAGTTTGATGATCCTGTGAAAACAGCGAAAAGCTGGGTGCCGTTTTTAAAAGAAGAAGAGCGGGCTGATATCATCGTTGTATCGTATCATGGCGGCTTTGAAAGAGATTTGGACACAGGTGAGCCGATCGAAAAAATTACCAGGGAAAATCAAGGCTACCGCTTATGTATGGAAGTGCCTGGCATTGATGTCCTTTTAACCGGCCATCAACATCGGCAAATTTATGGAAAAGAGCTGAACGGAGTCATTGTCCTGCAGCCGGGAAGTTCAGGAGCCTTTCTTGGGAAGGCTGTATTGAAGCTTGAAAAGGCTGGAGGGAAGTGGAAGGCAGTAAATAAACATTCCGAGCTATTATCAGTTCAAGGGGTGCCGGAAGATCGGGCGCTGCTGGATAAGGTGGAAGTATACGAAAGGAATACACAGGCATGGCTGGACCAGCCCATCGGGAAAATAGAAGGGAATATGCTGGTGGAAGATGCCATGAAAATCAGGCTGCAGGATAATGCACTCATCGAATTTATTAACAAGGTACAAATGGATGCTGCAGGAGTGGATATTTCAACTACGGCCCTATTTGACAATGAATCCCCGGGGTTCCCTCCACATGTGACGATGCGTGATGTCGTCTCCAACTATATTTATCCGAACACTTTAAAGGTTATCCGTATATCGGGTAAGGATATGAGGGATGCCTTGGAGCGCTCCGCTTCTTACTTCATGCAATATAACGGCAAAAAAATAGAAGTAAACCCGGCATTTACGACACCAAAGCCGCAGCACTATAATTATGATATGTGGGAAGGAATCGATTATATCATCGATATTTCCAAGCCTGAGGGGCAGAGGGTTGTCAAGCTGGAATATAAGGGTCGACCTGTTTTGCATGAACAATCATACGATGTCGTAATGAGCAATTACCGGGCGGGAGGCGGCGGACAATATTTTATGTACCAGGGAAAGGCTGTCATAAAAGAAATACAAATTGATATGTCCGAGCTGATCGCCAATTACTTTCTCAGGGAAAAAACGGTGAAGGCAACGGTGAATAACAATTGGAGAGTGATTCACGATTAGCTGTCTTTGAGAAACGAGGCGTTGATCAATCCTCCGACCAGCAGTACTGCAGCCGTCAGGTAGAACCAGACCATTAACATGATAATGCTCCCAAGCTGTCCGTATAGCTGGGAGTAATTGATGTAAGAGACATAGTATGAAAACCCGATGGATACGCCCTGCCAGCCTATCGTTGAAAAAATGGCGCCCGGGACAACTGACGAAAAAGGGATTTTCCCGCTTGGGACAAATTTATAAAACAGAAGAAAGAATAGGAATAAATAAATTGTTCCAATGACCCACTTGATCAGAAACCAGGACTCATAAAAAAGCAAGGGCATGTCGACTTGGGAAGATAAAAAAACGCGTCCGATTTCTTCTCCAATGGGGACAAGTAAAGAGATGGTCAAAGTGATCATCAGGATGGCCGTTAAAAATAAATCCTTGGCAAGAGCCAGAAAAAAACCTTCCTTTCTGATGATACTGTATGCATCATTCATTGCCCTGACAAGGGATTGAACTGCCATGGAGGATATCCAAAAGGAAGCGATCAGGCTGAAAGAGGCGAGCTTAGTCCTTTGCTTATCGAAAATAAGGTTGACATTGTTCTCGATGAGGGCATAGCTCCCTTTGGGAGCGAATTGTTCGATGGCAGACAATACATCCGTCGAATGGATGGGAAAAAAGCTCAGCAGGGAAAGGACGAAAATCAGGAAAGGGAAGATGGATAACATGAAGAAGTAGGCCATTTGGGCAGACTGGTCATGGAACCGGTCTATAAAGAAGCGTTTAAATATATCCAAAATGAGCCTCATGTCCATCCTCCCCTGAATTGTCCGCATTCTACTTTACATTATTCCCGTACCGTTAAAATTATTTTCCTCGCATTTTTATTTTTCTCGATGAGAGCAACAGTCTCGCCAATTTTTAATTACAGAGAATCTTCAACAACAATAATCGCTTACACCTATTTCATCTCCTTCCATATGATTCGTTTTTTATGTAAAATGAGTGAGTTACTGTTATCGTAATGAAATGGACTATTTTTTTCCGTTTTACCGAAATTTTTATAGATGAGGAAGATATGCAATGGATTTTCATGCTCTGGCTAAAAGACGAACAATGGCACAGAAGATTTTTCTTGTCACCGGCATCGTTTTCATAGCCTTTAATTTGCGGCCTGCCATCACTTCCGTCGGGCCGCTCGTCAGCTTTATACGAAGTGACCTGGGCCTTTCAAATGGAATGGCGGGATTTTTGACGACTCTGCCGTTGATTGCTTTTGCGGTATTGTCACCTTTTGCCCCGAAAATCGGGCAGAAGATTGGGAATGAGCTGACGATACTGTTGGGAGTCGCGCTGATAGGCGCAGGTATCGTTATTCGATCGATGGGAAGCATCTCACTTTTATTTATCGGGACGGCCGTAGCTGGAATCGGAATAGCCGTGGGGAATGTACTGCTCCCGGGAATCGTTAAGATGAAGTTTCCCAACAAAGCTACATTAATGACAGGGGTATATTCGGCATCTCTGGGCATTTCAGCAGCCATCGCATCAGGAATCAGCATACCTTTGGTGGAAAAATTCGGTTGGGGGTGGGAAGCATCCCTTATGACATGGGCTTATTTGGCCCTTGCCGCATTTCTTATTTGGATCCCTCAAATCAGGAAGCAAAAAGTCTTTGAGGGAAGAGTAAAGATTATTAAATACGGGAATTCCATGCTAAAGTCCAAGCTTGCCTGGCAAGTCGCATTCTTCATGGGATTGCAGTCCCTGATCTTCTATTGTCTCATTACCTGGGTTCCGGAAATCCTGTACAGCCATGGTTTCTCACGGTCTTTATCCGGCTGGATGCTTTCGGTCATACAGTTTGCCGGCCTTCCAGCTTCCTTCATCATTCCGGTTGTGGCAGGAAAATTGAACAACCAAAGGGGACTTGTTCTAGGTTTGGGAACTATCTATCTGATTTCTTTTACAGGGCTGATGTTTGGGGGAGGCCCCCTCATCTTTTTATGGGTAGTCATGATCGGAATAGCGCAAGGCTCCGGCTTCAGCTTGGCTCTTACTTTCCTTGTATTACGTGCCAAGGGTGTCATGGATGCGTCCCGCTTGTCGGGGATGGCTCAATCGCTGGGGTATTTTCTTGCAGCTGCAGGCCCCACTTTGATCGGTTACGAATATGATCATACCCATTCTTGGTTTCTGCCTATCATGACACTTATTATTGTCTCAGTCTTAATGACCGCGGCAGGCTTAGGGGCCGGAAGGAACAAATTTGTACTGGAAGATTAATATCTTTTTAAAAGGAGCTTTTTAAATGAATAAATCGGAAATCGAATATAAAATTGCAGATTTAAAAGCGGACTATGTCAGGCTTCAGCACGATTTAGAGAAACTCGAATATGTGAAGGGCATATTGCATCCACTTGAAAAACAGCTGATGGAAATTGAGGAAGAATTAAAAACTTTAAACAAAATGCTTGATGAAATAAGCGAATAACCGCGTATTTAGTGAGGCTGCCCAGTTTTTTTACCGAAACTACGTACCTTCCATTCACCCAAAGCATAGGCTGAAGAAAAAGAACAAAGATAACAGTATTGAGGGTGACAATGTGAGCGGAAATGTCTTGCATTATTTTGGCGGCGGCAATACTGCCAAGGGATTCAGCAATTTGTACGATTCAAATATGCGCGGGTTGGACCGTGTCTTTATTCTATCAGGTAAATCCAGCTTGGAGAAAAAGGGTTTAATTCACAGGCTGATGGATGAATGGACCGGAAAAAATGTAAGTCTTGAAGCACTTCATTCCCCGAATGATCCGGATTCGTTGGAGGGACTGATTATACGGGAGCTGGGATTTGGAATTGTCGACGGTGATTTTCCGCGTGAAATCGGAAAGGAATTTGTTGGTGACAGATGGGAGACAGTCGATTTGGACGTAATGGACTTCTCCTCCCTGGAAGCCGCCGTAAAGAAGGACATCACACAATTGGAAGCAAAGAGGGAAGATGCACTGGATAAGGCATATCAATCATATGCAGCGGGATTGCGGGTCCACGACAGGTGGGAGAAGCTCTACGTTGACCGGATGGACTTTTTAAAGGCGGATCAAGTGACAGACCGCTTGATTAAAAAGCTGATTTTTAAAAATTCCAGCCGAAAAGAGCGAACAACAAGGCGCCGGTTTCTCGGTGCCGCAACTCCAAAGGGCCCGGTAGATTTCGTAGATAATATCACAACCGGCCTAAACAAGAGAATTTTTTTAAAAGGCCGGGCCGGGACAGGGAAGTCCACTGTATTGAAAAAGATCGTGATGGAGGCCGAAAAAAGAGGATATGATTTGGAAATCTATCATTGCGGATTTGACCCTGCCAGCCTTGATATGGTTGTTGTCAGGGAGCTTGGCTGGGCTGTGTTCGACAGCACCCAGCCGCATGAGTATTTCCCTTCCCGAAAAGGTGATGAAGTGATTGATATGTATGAATTGACGGTAGCCCCGGGAACAGACGAATTATATGCAAATGAAATTGCGGAGATTGAAAAGGAATACCGGGAACAAATGAAGGCCGGAAAAGATTATCTTGCAGAAGCAAAACGGGTCAATGATCAATTGGAATCCATTTACCAGGACAATATGGACCATTCCCGGATTGACGAAATATTTTCCGACATTCAAAAAGAAATCAAGCTGCTTGCAAAAGATTAGCGCCTCTTCGAAAGACTGAAGAGGTTTTTTTCTAATCTAAAGAAAGCATAAAATTTTACCGAATTTTCTCTTCAAACAAGATTAACGTAATGTCCAGCT
>NZ_VEKZ01000059.1:0-25247 GCF_007681465.1 Siminovitchia fortis | reverse complement strand
AATTTCTTGTCCCAAGTGGGTCAAAAAGATGGCAGAGGTGGAGCTAACCTATGTCCTTCTTCAAGCTGGATAAAAAGATTGCCGTTATAGGTATTTAATGGGTTCTCTCGAAGGGGAAAAAACATTTACTTGTATCGAGTAGGTATTTATAGCATTTTTATTATTAAAATCACACCCAAATAATATTTTTCTGCGATGTTGATTACTGATTTTATGTTTTTATATCAGAGGCTTTTTTAATTTTCATTGTTGACTTTCGTGTAGGTATGAGAATTCATAGGCGGAAAATTTCCGGCTAATGTATATAAGGGAGGGTAAAGAAGTAGATATAAGCGGAGACATTCCGGTTAACTGCTCTAAATAGGACAAAATCCAAAGATTTGGATAAGATAAACGGAAAACCTCCCCTTATTTTTATAGAAATACGAGTTTCTACAAAAATAAACGGAATTTTTCCGTTTATTTTTCAAACACGCTAAAAACAACATTCGGTAATAACAGAGCTTATCAAAAGATATTCCTACCAGACATTCAACCTGTAAGGATCATTGATTTAACTAATTTTCCAAGTTTAGAAATCACAGGGTAAACAGTTGATCAAAACTGCAATTTTTATATAAAAACGAAGTTATTGTGATTTTATACTGTTATTTTAATTTTTGTCCACCAAAAGAGAACCCGTTACACAGGTAATGCAGTTTCTTTTTCCTATCCTCTTAACCCGTATAACAAAAAAACCCGGAAAACTCCGGGATATTCAATGGACAATTCCATTTTTTATCTGCTTAGCTCATCATGAATCAGTTTAATATTGTAATTCAAATACTTCACGTACGTATCGACTTCCTCACCGGGTTTTCCGATTTCATCAGAGTAAATCGGCTTTTTGGAGAAAGGAACGCCGGTTTCTTTTGAAACGGTCTCCATTGGACGGGGATCTACATTGGATTCGATAAATAGTACCGGAACATTGTGTTCTTTGATGAAATGCACCAATGATTTAATTTGCTGGGGCGATCCGTTTTCTTCGGTATCGATTTCCCAGATGTACCCCTCTTTCAATCCGTAATGTGCCGTCATGTACTGGAAGGCCCTCTCACTTGTCACAAGGATGCGCTTTTCTTTTGGAATGTCATTAATCTTTTCCTCGTACTCTTTATCTATTTCATGAAGCCGGCTGATATAGGCATCTGCTCTTTTTTTATAATCTTCTTTACGCTCAGGATCTTTTTCCATCAAGGCGTCGCGCATATCCTCAGCCATTTTGATGCCGACCGCCGGGTCTATGAATGCATGAGGATTGACCTCCTCTTCTTTTCCGCTTTCATCAGTCAAATACATTGGATCCACACGTTCTGTTAAACTGTAAATATTCTCTTTCTTTTGTCCGACTGAATCAATCATTTTAAAAAACCAGCCGTCTTTTCCGCCCTCCAGATTCAATCCGTTGTAAAAAAGGATATCCGCATCCGTGGCTTTTTTAATATCTTCCGGAAGGGGCTCATATTCATGCGGGTCGGTTCCTGTAGGCACAAGGTTATGAATTTCCACGTCATCGCCGCCGATTTCCCTGGCCAGGTCTTCAATGATTGTGAAAGACGTAACAACTTTTAATGGTCTATCTTTTGCAGCTTCATCTGAATCGCTATTGCTGCCGCATGCGGCCAGCAGCCATACTGCAAGCCCTGTTATAAAAAAACATTTTAATAGCCTCATACTTTTCGCCTGCCTTTTATTAAAAAATGAAGTTGCGAGGAACCCAAACCATCAGCCTATTGCTGCTTTTTTCTTGTTTCCTTTGATCATCCGCCAAAGTACCCCCTGCTTTGGTGAAAAGATAAAAGCGACTGCAAAAATAGCTGTCGTAGCCAAGGCAATGACAGGCCCTGAAGGCAAATTGTGGACAAAGCTGAAATACAGCCCGATGATCGATGACAGGGCCCCAAAGACTGATGCAAGAACAATCATTGTCGATAAACGATTTGTTAAAAGATAAGCGGTTGATGCCGGTGTGATCAGCATGGAAACCACCAGGATAACACCTACCGTTTGTAAGGAAGCGACTGTTACAAGAGTCAGAAGAACCATGATGCCGTAATGAATCAAGCGTGTTTTCAAACCGTATGCAGCAGCCATCGTCTCATCGAAGCTGGAAACAAGCAGTTCCTTGTAAAAGAGTATGACAGCCAAGATGACAATACTTCCGACGATCAATGTAAGCCACATATCCGAAGAACGGACGGAAATGACATTTCCAAAAAGAATTTGTGTCAGATCTGTCGCACTTTTAGCCTCGGTGATCAGGATAATTCCTAAAGCGAACATGGCGGAAAAAACAAGCCCGATCGAAGAATCATTTTTCACCCGGCTGTTTTGGCTGATCACACCGATGCCAAGGGCCGTAAGCACACCAGTCACAACCGCCCCATAGAAATAGTTGATTCCCAGCATATAAGATATGGCAACGCCCGGAAGGACGGCATGTGAGATGGCATCTCCCATCAGTGCCATTCCGCGCAGGATAATAAAGCTGCCGATCACGCCGCAAATAATCCCGACCATGACAGACGTGATGAATGCTTTCTGTAAAAACCCATAAGTCATCAGATCATTTATGAATTCCACTATATACCGACCCCCAGACTTTCCAACATGCCAAGCGGCGCTTTGTAGGCCGCCTGCATCAGTTCCGGACGGAAGACATGATTTACAGGTCCGGCCCCGATCAATTCCTTATTAATGAGAATCAGATCATCGAAATAATTCTCAACCTTTGTTAGGTCATGATGTACAACGAACACAGTCTTTCCTTCATCCCTGAGGGTTTTTAATATGTTGATGATGACATCTTCACTGGATACATCAATACCGACAAACGGCTCATCCAGGAAGAAAAGATCTGCCTCTTGGGCAAGGGAACGGGCGAGAAAAACACGTTGCTGCTGTCCCCCGGACAATTCGCCGATTTGGCTGTCTGCAAAATTTTCCATCCCGACTTTTGCGAGGCACTCCAGCGCCCATTCCTTGTCATTCTTTGTTGGACGGCGGAAAAGCCCGAGCTTGGGATAGGTGCCAAGAAGTACCGTATCTTTTACGACAATCGGAAAATCCCAATCGATATTGGAACGTTGCGGCACATATGCAATTTTTTTCCTCGCTTCTTGAATGGGCCTTCCTCCAAACTCGATGCTGCCGCTGTCTTTCGGTATTAGTCCGAGCATCGCTTTCATCATCGTTGATTTTCCGGCGCCGTTTGGCCCGATGATGCCGATCAGCTTGCCTGTTTCAATAGTAAAATTGATATCTCGCAGCACTTCGGTCCCGTGATAGGAAACATAGAGGTGACTGACCGTCAATTTCTTTTCGTTCATCATGATTCACCTTCTTTTCCATAACTGTATATTTAAATCATTTAGCCTAACGCCGATATATTGGTTAAAAGACAAAGAGTTGCCCTGGGGAAACTTATTAACCATAATATACAATGCAAGCTGTTTTGTAAACACCTTTCAGATAAAAAATCATCATATTGAATAGGAGGTGATATACTCTTTTTCGAACAACGGACCCGGAAAAAGCAGCAGAAATTCCGATGTTGAAAAATTGCCGGAACGTCTGTATAATGAAACAGTCAAATTAACGGCATTATTTGTTGTTTCATATTGCAATGGCTATCTATTGTATGTATAATGTATAATGTTGGTCATTTGACAGCAATGATGCGGAAGGTTGCCGACACACCCGGCCGCTTTGCCATGGCGAGTGTGGGGGAAATTTCCGCGGAGTATGTCTATTTTTTAAAAATAGGCGAAAAGGAGGGAAAGTAATGGCAAAACAAAAAATCCGGATTAGATTAAAGGCTTATGATCACAGAATTTTGGATCAGTCAGCAGAAAAGATTGTTGAAACGGCAAAACGTTCAGGTGCAAATGTATCGGGACCGATTCCGCTTCCGACAGAGAAATCTGTTTACACAATCTTGCGTGCGGTCCATAAATACAAAGATTCCCGCGAGCAATTCGAAATGCGGACACATAAACGCCTGATCGACATCATCAGCCCAACACCGCAAACTGTTGATTCATTGATGAGACTCGACTTGCCATCCGGCGTAGACATTGAAATCAAACTTTAATAAATATGAATGAAAGAAACCAGGAGGTGTGACTCATGGCTAAAGGAATCTTAGGTAGAAAAATCGGTATGACGCAGATTTTTGCTGAAGACGGACGACTGCTCCCTGTAACAGTAGTAGAGGCTGCTCCCAACGTTGTTCTTCAAAAGAAAACAGTTGAGACGGACGGATACGAAGCTGTTCAAATTGGTTTTGAAGACAAGCGCGAAAAGCTGGCCAATAAACCTGAAAAAGGGCACGTTGCCAAGGCGGAAACTGCACCTAAGCGCTTCGTACGTGAGTTGAAAAACGTTAATCTAGATGAATATGAAATTGGTCAAGAGATCAAAGTTGATATTTTCGCAGAAGGCGATGTAGTGGATGTAACAGGAGTTTCCAAAGGGAAAGGTTTCCAGGGTGTCATCAAGCGCCACGGCCAAGGCCGAGGACCAATGTCCCACGGTTCCCACTTCCACCGCAGCCCTGGATCAATGGGTGCTGTTGACCCGGCCCGTGTATTCAAGCAAAAGAAACTGCCTGGACAAATGGGCGGACAGAAAATTACTGTTCAAAACCTTCAAATTGTCAAGGTTGATGCAGACCGCAATCTTCTTTTGATCAAAGGAAATGTTCCCGGACCGAAAAAAGCATTGCTTGAAATCAAAACTGGAATCAAGGTTAAATAAATATTTTCGTAAGGAAAGGAGGAAATGAAATGCCAAAAGTAGCCGTATATAATCAAGAAGGTTCTAAGGTTGGAGAATTGGATCTCAACGATTCTATTTTCGGAATCGAGCCAAACAACCATGTTTTATTTGAAGCGATCGTTATGCAGCAATCTTCATTAAGACAAGGTACATCTAAAGTAAAAACACGTTCGGAAGTGCGTGGCGGCGGACGCAAGCCATGGCGCCAAAAAGGCACAGGCAGAGCACGCCAAGGATCTATCCGCTCACCGCAATGGCGCGGAGGCGGAACGGTATTCGGACCGGTTCCACGCAGCTACAGCTACAAGCTTCCTAAGAAAGTACGCCGTCTGGCCATCAAATCAGCGCTGTCTGCAAAAGCATTGGAAGAAAGCATCCTTGTAGTAGAAGCATTGGCTTTCGATGCTCCAAAAACAAAGGAATTTGCCAAGGTTTTGAAAAACCTTCCGGTCGGCAAAAAAGCGTTGGTTGTTACAGATGTTCCAGAAGACAATGTGGCACTTTCAGCAAGAAATATCCCTGGAGTTACAGTGATCGATGCGAACAGCATTAACGTGCTTGATGTTGTAGGGCATGAAACATTGATCCTGACGAAAGCAGCAGTTGAAAAAGTGGAGGAGGTGCTTGGGTAATGGATGCACGTGACGTTATAAAGCGCCCCGTAATCACAGAGCGTTCCATGGATTTGACAGCTGACAAAAAGTATACTTTCGAAGTTGACGTCAAAGCCAACAAAACACAGGTGAAAGACGCAGTCGAAAGCATCTTCGATGTGAAAGTCGCAAAAGTCAATGTCATGAATTACAAAGGTAAATTCAAACGAATGGGCCGTTTTGCGGGCTATACAAACAAACGCCGCAAGGCAGTGGTCACTTTGACCGAAGACAGCAAAGAAATCGAGATTTTTGAAATTTAATCTTTCAATAAAAGCAGAGGAGGGAAAGAAATGGCGATCAAAAAATACAAACCTACCTCCAACGGGCGGCGCAACATGACAAGCTTGGATTTCTCCGAGATCACTACTGACAAGCCGGAAAAGACATTGCTTGCGCCTATTAATAGAAAAGGCGGCCGCAACAGCCAAGGTAGGACCACAGTTCGTCATCGCGGAGGCGGTCATAAGCGTCAATACCGTATTATCGACTTCAAACGCAACAAAGATGGTATACCCGGACGCGTTGCTACTATCGAATACGATCCGAACCGTTCCGCAAACATTGCTTTGATCCACTATAAAGATGGGGAGAAGCGTTATATTCTGGCTCCAAAAAATCTTCAAGTAGGTATGGAAGTCATGTCTGGCCCTGAGGCTGACATCAAAGTAGGGAATGCTCTACCGCTTTCCTCTATTCCAGTAGGTACAGTCGTACACAACATCGAGTTGAAACCGGGCAAAGGCGGGCAACTCATCCGTTCTGCTGGAACTTCTGCCCAGGTTCTTGGTAAAGAAGGAACAAAATATGTACTTGTCCGCTTGAACTCCGGAGAAGTGCGCATGATCCTTGCTACTTGCCGTGCAACAATCGGTGAAGTGGGCAATGAGCAGCACGAACTTGTAACAATTGGTAAAGCAGGCCGTTCACGCTGGTTGGGCAGACGCCCTCACGTCCGCGGTTCTGTTAAGAACCCTAACGACCATCCGCATGGTGGTGGGGAAGGAAAAGCACCGATCGGTCTTAAATCCCCTGTTACTCCTTGGGGTAAACCGACAATCGGTTACAAGACAAGGAAGAAAACGAACAAGTCGGATAAATTTATCGTACGCCGCCGCAAAAAATAACGAGGTTGTCCTACGGTTCTTCTATCGGACCGTAGCACAATCACGAAGGGAGGTACCAGCATGGGTCGCAGCCTGAAAAAAGGACCTTTTGTAGATGAGCATTTGATGAAAAAAGTCGAGAACTTGAATGAGTCTGACAAAAAGCAAGTGATCAAAACTTGGTCTCGCCGTTCAACAATTTTCCCGGCGTTTGTCGGACACACCATCGCAGTCTACGATGGACGCAAGCATGTTCCTGTATACATCAGTGAAGATATGGTTGGCCACAAGCTCGGTGAATTTGCGCCAACTCGTACTTATAGAGGTCATGCCGCAGATGACAAAAAAACAAGACGCTAATGAGAGGAGGGCATCCTAATGCAAGCAAAAGCTGTTGCCAGAACAGTTAGAATTGCTCCTCGTAAAGCACGCCTGGTCGTCGATCTTATTCGAGGAAAGCAAGTAGGCGAAGCAATTGCCATCTTAAAGCACACTCCAAAAGCGGCTTCTCCGATTGTAGAAAAGCTTTTGAAGTCTGCTGTAGCAAATGCAGAGCATAACTATGATATGGACGTTAACAACCTTTTAGTATCGAAAGTATATGTTGATGAAGGTCCGACAATGAAACGTTTCAGACCGCGTGCTCAAGGCAGAGCCAGCCAAATCAACAAACGCACAAGCCACATTACGATTGTGGTATCAGAACAGAAGGAGGGGTAGTTCGTGGGTCAAAAAGTAAACCCTATTGGAATGCGTATCGGCATTATCCGTGATTGGGAATCAAAATGGTACGCAGACAAAGAATATGCAACTTTACTTCACGAAGACATCAAGGTTCGTGAATATATTGAAAACCGGCTCAAAGATGCATCGGTTTCCAAAATTGAAATCGAGCGTGCTGCAAACCGCATCAACATCACTGTCCACACAGCCAAGCCCGGAATGGTTATCGGTAAAGGTGGAAGTGAAGTAGAAGCACTCAGAAAAGCATTGAACAAGCTTACAGGCAAAAGGGTTCACATCAACATCGTTGAAATCAAAAAAGCTGATTTGGACGCGAAGCTTGTTGCTGAAAACATCGCTCGTCAATTGGAAAGCCGGATCTCTTTCCGCCGTGCGCAAAAGCAGGCGATTCAACGTACATTACGTGCAGGTGCACAAGGTATCAAAACAATGGTTTCCGGCCGGCTTGGCGGAGCGGATATCGCTCGTTCGGAACATTACAGCGAAGGAACTGTTCCACTTCATACACTTCGCGCAGATATCGACTATGCACATGCTGAAGCAGATACAACATACGGTAAGCTTGGCGTCAAAGTCTGGATTTACCGTGGAGAGGTCCTTCCAGAAAAGAAAAAGTCTGAGGAAGGAGGAAATTAATCATGTTAATGCCTAAAAGAGTCAAATACCGCCGTCCACACCGTGGAAAAATGCGCGGCAAAGCAAAAGGCGGCACTGAAGTAGCATTTGGTGAGTACGGTCTTCAAGCTCTTGAAGCTTCCTGGATCACAAACCGCCAAATTGAGGCAGCAAGGATTGCCATGACGCGCTACATGAAGCGTGGCGGTAAAGTATGGATCAAAATTTTCCCTCATAAAGCTTTTACAGCTAAGCCTTTGGAAGTACGGATGGGTTCCGGTAAAGGGGCGCCTGAAGGCTGGGTAGCTGTTGTAAAACCGGGCAAGATCATGTTTGAAATTGCCGGAGTCTCAGAAGAGGTGGCTCGTGAAGCACTTCGACTTGCATCCCACAAACTTCCAGTAAAATGTAAGTTTGTCAAACGAGAAGAAATTGGTGGTGAACGAAATGAAGGCTAAAGAAATCCGTGATTTGACCACTGCCGAAATTGAACAGAACATCAAGTCTTTAAAGGAAGAATTATTTAACCTTCGCTTCCAGCTAGCTACAGGGCAATTGGAAAATACCGCCCGCATCCGTGAGGTCCGCAAAGGGATCGCCCGTATGAAAACGATCATTCGCGAAAGAGAGATCGGCATAACCAATCGATAGGTGAAAGGAGGTTGCGGATATGGCTGAACGCAATCAGCGCAAAGTGTACACAGGTCGTGTTGTTTCCGATAAAATGGATAAAACTGTTACAGTAATGGTTGAAACCTATAAAAAACACAGTTTGTACGGCAAACGCGTGAAGTATTCCAAGAAGTTCAAAGCTCACGATGAGCATAATGAAGCTAAAGTTGGGGACATTGTCCGTATTATGGAGACTCGCCCTCTATCGGCTACAAAACGCTTCCGTCTTGTAGAGGTAGTTGAAAAAGCGGTTATCATTTAATTTTTTCGGATAGATAAATCCGAAGGGAGGTAAATACAAATGATCCAACAAGAATCCCGTTTGAAAGTAGCTGACAACTCCGGAGCACGTGAAGTGTTGACGATCAAGGTGCTCGGCGGTTCCGGTCGCAAAACGGCAAACATCGGTGATGTCATTGTATGTGCGGTGAAAAATGCAACACCCGGTGGCGTTGTCAAAAAAGGGGACGTTGTGAAAGCTGTTATCGTCCGCTCCAAAACAGGTGCACGCCGTCCGGATGGTTCCTACATTAAATTTGATGAAAATGCATGCGTCATTATTCGTGACGACCAGGCTCCAAGAGGAACCCGGATCTTCGGACCAGTGGCCCGCGAGCTGCGTGATAAAAACTTCATGAAAATTGTTTCTCTGGCTCCAGAGGTTCTTTAATATAAATCAGACTTGGTCACTCAAGGAGGTGCGATTCTCAAATGCACGTTAAAAAAGGCGACAAAGTGATGGTCCTTACCGGCAAGGATAAAGGGAAAACAGGCACGGTGCTTGCTGCATTCCCAAAAAAAGAACGTGTGCTTGTCGAAGGGGTTAACATCGTGAAGAAACATGCGAAGCCTTCCCAGGAAAATCCGCAAGGCGGAATTTTTGACAAGGAAGCGGCCATTCATGTTTCAAACGTTATGGTCATCGATCCAAAAACAAATGAGCCAACAAGAATCGGCTATAAAAAAGTAACGATCAAAGGCAAAGATGGTATAGAAAAAGTGAAAAGTGTCCGGGTATCCAAGAAATCCGGGGAAGTTTTAGACACAGACGTAAAAGACAAGATTATTAGCCAGTAAGCAGAAGAAGGGAGGTACACAATATGAACCGCCTAAAGGAAAAATATCAAAAAGAAATCACTCCTGCTCTGATGAGCAAGTTCAACTATAAATCTGTCATGCAAGTACCAAAAATTGAAAAGATCGTAATCAACATGGGCGTCGGCGACGCTGTTCAAAACGCCAAAGCACTGGATAATGCAGTGGAAGAACTTTCTTTGATCACAGGCCAAAAACCGGTTGTGACAAGAGCGAAAAAATCCATTGCGGGATTCCGCCTGCGTGAAGGAATGCCGATCGGTGCAAAAGTGACACTTCGCGGCGAGCGCATGTATGAGTTTTTTGACAAATTGGTTTCTGTATCATTGCCACGTGTACGTGACTTCCGTGGAATCTCCAAGAAGGCATTTGACGGACGCGGCAACTATACACTCGGAATCAAAGAACAGCTCATTTTCCCAGAAATTGATTACGATAAAGTAAACAAAGTTCGCGGAATGGACATCGTCATCGTAACGACAGCCAACACCGATGAAGAAGCGCGCGAGCTATTAACTGGATTTGGAATGCCATTTCAAAAGTAATCGTAAAAGGGAGGCGAAATAGTGGCTAAGAAATCAATGGTAGTCAAGCAGAAGCGTACGCCTAAGTATAAAGTTCAAGAATATACACGCTGCGAACGTTGCGGCCGTCCGCATTCTGTTCTTCGCAAATTCAAATTATGCCGTATCTGTTTCCGTGAATTAGCCTACAAAGGCCAAATTCCAGGCGTCAAAAAAGCCAGCTGGTAAGCCCGATATTGGGAAGGAGGTAAATATTAATGGTTATGACTGATCCAATTGCAGACTTGCTTACAAGAATTCGAAACGCGAACATGGTCCGCCACGAGAAATTGGAAATTCCAGCTTCTAAAATCAAGAGGGACATTGCCGAAATCCTTAAAAAAGAAGGTTTCATCCGCGATGTAGAATTCATCGAAGACAACAAGCAAGGTATCATCCGCATTTTTCTTAAATATGGAGCGAATAACGAGCGCGTTATTACCGGATTAAAGCGTATCAGCAAGCCCGGTCTGCGTGTTTACGCGAAAGCAAACGAAGTTCCAAAAGTATTGAACGGTCTTGGAATTGCGCTTGTATCAACTTCTCAGGGAGTACTCACCGACAAAGAAGCAAGAGCGAAACAAGTCGGCGGCGAAGTACTCGCATACGTTTGGTAATCTAGCAGAAAGAACGGAGGTGCAATACAATGTCCCGTATAGGCAATAAACCAATTGAAATCCCTTCTGGTGTAACAGTGACAAAAGACGGTAACAAAGTGACTGTCAAAGGGCCAAAAGGTGAACTGAGCAATACATTCAATTCAGATATCAATATCAGCATCGAAGACAATGTCATCAACGTGACTCGTCCATCCGATGCAAAAGAACACCGCTCCTTGCACGGAACAACACGTTCCTTAGTCGCAAACATGGTAGAGGGCGTCTCTAAAGGCTTTGAAAAATCACTTGAGCTTGTCGGTGTTGGTTACCGTGCGCAAAAACAGGGCAAGAAGCTTGTGCTGAACGTCGGCTATTCCCATCCTGTAGAATTTGAACCGGAGGACGGTATCGAAATCGATGTACCATCCAACACAAAAGTGATTGTTAAAGGTTATAACAAGGAAAGAGTCGGAGCATTGGCTTCTGACATTCGTGCTGTACGTCCGCCTGAGCCTTACAAAGGCAAAGGAATTCGCTACGAAGGCGAATATGTACGCCGCAAAGAAGGTAAAACAGGTAAATAAAGCCGCTAGGCATTGAAAGGAGTGACTCGCATGATTACTAAGCTTGATAAGAACAAGGTGCGCAAAAAAAGACATGCACGCGTCCGTACGAAAATCAGCGGAACAGAATCGCGTCCGCGTCTAAGCGTATACCGTTCCAATAAAAACATTTACGCTCAATTGATCGACGATGAAAATGGGGTAACATTGGCAAGTGCCTCTACTCTTGACAAAGAGCTTGAAATCGAGTCTGCCGGCAATGCAGAGGCTGCCCAGAAAGTGGGAGAGCTCATCGCAAAGCGAGCAGCGGATAAAAACATCAAATCAGTAGTATTTGACCGCGGCGGATACCTTTACCACGGGCGTGTAAAAGCATTGGCTGATGCAGCACGTGAAAATGGACTGGAATTTTAATAAAAGGAGGGACGGACTACATGCGTCAAATTGATGCGAACAAACTTGAACTGGAAGAACGCGTAGTTACAGTAAACCGTGTGGCAAAAGTTGTGAAAGGTGGACGGCGCTTCCGCTTTACCGCATTGGTTGTAGTAGGTGACAGAAATGGCCATGTCGGCTTCGGCACCGGAAAAGCACAAGAAGTACCGGAAGCGATCCGCAAAGCCATTGAAGATGCTAAAAAGAACATGGTTGAAGTGCCTTTGGTCGACTCAACCATTCCGCATGAAATCATCGGCCGTTACGGCGGCGGGCAAGTATTGCTTAAGCCGGCCTCTGCAGGTACCGGAGTTATTGCCGGAGGACCTGTCCGTGCAGTGCTTGAGCTTGGCGGAGTAGCAGACATCACATCAAAATCACTTGGATCCAGCACACCGATCAACATGGTTCGTGCAACGGTTGAAGGAATCAAAAACTTAAAACGTGCTGAAGATGTAGCGAAGCTTCGCAATAAATCAGTAGAAGAACTGTTAGGTTAAGGAGGGGAAGATCATGTCACAAAAATTAGCAGTCACCCTCAAACGCAGCTTGATTGGACGGACACAGGATCAGCGTGATACTGTGAAAGCACTTGGATTGCGCAAGATTCACCAAACAGTCGAGCACGATGACAATCCGGCTATTCGGGGAATGATCAACAAAGTTTCCCATCTTGTAGAAGTAAAAGAGCAATAATCACCAAAGAATGAAGGAGGTGCGCGAAATGAAACTTCATGAGTTAAAACCTGCTGAAGGGGCTCGCAAGGAGCGCAACCGTGTAGGACGCGGCATCGGTTCAGGAAACGGCAAAACAGCCGGAAGAGGACATAAAGGGCAAAATGCCCGCTCAGGCGGCGGCGTGCGCCCTGGATTTGAAGGTGGCCAAACGCCTTTATTCCAACGTTTGCCTAAACGCGGTTTCACAAACATTAATCGCAAAGATTATGCGGTTGTGAACCTGGACGCACTAAACCGCTTTGAAGACGGAACTGAAGTAACTCCTGAGCTTTTGATTGAAACAGGAGTTGTTCGGAACGAAAAGTCCGGCATCAAAATTCTTGCGAAAGGTAACATCGAGAAAAAGCTGACTGTAAAAGCGAATAAATTCTCGTCTGCTGCAAAAGAAGCCATTGAAGCTGCCGGCGGTTCAACTGAGGTGGTTTAATGTTTCAAACGATCTCCAACCTTATGCGTGTGCGGGATATAAGAAGAAAAATCATTTTCACCTTATTGATGCTGATCGTCTTTCGGATCGGGGCTTTCATTCCGGTTCCGAACGTTGATGCAAACGTACTGAAAATGCAAGATCAAGCCAGTCTGTTTGGCTTTATGAATATTTTTGGCGGCGGTGCCCTGCAAAACTTCTCTATTTTTGCCATGGGTATCATGCCATACATTACGGCATCCATTATTGTCCAACTGCTGCAGATGGATGTCGTGCCAAAATTCACTGAATGGTCCAAGCAAGGTGAAGTGGGAAGGCGTAAACTGGCACAGTTTACCCGCTACTTCACAATTGTTCTTGCTTTCATCCAGGCGTTGGGCATGTCTTTCGGGTTCAATCGGATGACACAGCTTCAGCTCATCAAAGATCCCGGGTTCAGCACGTATATCACCATTGCCATCGTCTTGACTGCTGGCACGTCTTTCTTGATGTGGCTGGGCGAGCAAATCACATCACATGGCGTCGGAAACGGCATCTCGATCATCATCTTTGCCGGGATTGTCGCTGGGATTCCAAACGCCGTGAACCAGATCTATGCTCAGCAGTTTGAAGGTGCAGGAGACCAATTGTTTATTAGAATTGTCGTCATGCTGCTCATCCTGCTTGCTGTTATTGCCATCATTGTTGGCGTCGTATTTGTCCAGCAGGCATTGCGTAAAATTCCAATCCAATATGCAAAACGTATGGATGGACGCAGCCCTGTCGGAGGACAAAATACACATTTGCCTTTAAAGGTGAATGCCGCTGGAGTTATTCCAGTCATTTTCGCGAGCGCGTTTATTGTTACTCCACAAACGATTACGACATTCTTTGGTTCCAGTGAACTGGCAAGCACGATTCAATCGTTTTTTGACCATACGAAACCAGTCGGAATGATCATCTATGTTGCATTGATTATTGCCTTTACTTATTTTTACGCATTCGTTCAGGTCAATCCTGAACAGGTTGCTGAAAATCTGAAGAAGCAGGGCGGTTATATACCGGGAATACGGCCAGGCAAAAATACGCAGGAGTACATGACACGCGTTTTGTACAGACTGACTTTTGTCGGGGCACTTTTTCTGGCACTCATTTCAATCTTGCCGGTATTTTTTATCAAATTCGCAGGATTGCCCCAGGCTGCCCAAATTGGTGGAACAGGATTGTTAATTGTTGTCGGTGTTGCGCTGGAGACGATGAAACAACTGGAGGCTCAACTGGTCAAGCGCCACTATAAAGGCTTCATTAAATAACAGACGGGTAATGACCCGGATGAAAGCAAGGGGCGGTATGAATGAATTTAGTATTGATGGGACTTCCTGGGGCGGGAAAAGGTACACAAGCTGAAAAAATTGTGGCTAAGTACGGTATTCCGCACATTTCTACAGGAGATATGTTCCGGGCTGCGATGAACGAAGGTACGGAGCTTGGCATGCAGGCCAAATCCTTCATGGATAAAGGCGAACTTGTTCCGGATGAAGTGACGATCGGAATTGTCCGCGAACGCTTGAGCAAAGCGGATTGCGACAACGGATTCCTTCTGGACGGCTTCCCGAGAACAGTGCCGCAGGCCGAAGCTCTTGAAAATATCCTCGCAGAGCTGGGAAGAAAAATGGATTATGTGATCAATATTCAAGTAGACCAGGAAATTTTGATGGAAAGACTGACGGGGCGTCGTATTTGCAAGAGCTGCGGTGCCACTTATCATTTAGTCTTCAACCCGCCTGCCGAAACAGGCACTTGTGATCGCTGCGGCGGAGAGCTGTATCAGCGTCCTGATGATAATAAAGAAACGGTTCAGAACAGACTGGAAGTAAATATGAAACAGACCCAGCCGCTTCTTGATTTTTATCAGGAAAAAGGCTATTTGAAAAACATCAATGGCCAGCAGCATATTGACCAGGTCTTCTCTGATATCGATTCACTTCTAAGGGATTTGAAATAATGATTATTTGCAAAACACCACGAGAAATAGAAATCATGAGAGAAGCGGGGCGAATTGTTGCGCTGACTCATCAAGAACTGGTAAAGCATATTCAGCCGGGGATCACAACAAAAGAAATTGATTCGATTGCCGAAAAGTTTATTAAACAGCATGATGCATATCCATCTTTCCTTGGGTATAACGGATTTAAAGGAAGTGTCTGTGCATCTGTAAATGAAGAGCTGGTTCACGGAATACCCGGCAAACGTGTCCTCAAGGATGGCGACATCATCACATTGGACATCGGAGCTGAATACAACGGCTATCACGGTGATTCCGCGTGGACGTATGCAGTAGGCAAAATCGATGACGAAACGAAACAATTGCTTGATGTTACAGAGGAATCCCTCTATAAAGGCTTAGAAGAAGCGAAGCCGGGGGCTCGTCTTTCAAACATTTCCCATGCGGTTCAAACGTATGTGGAATCCAATGGATTTTCCATAGTCCGTGAGTATGTAGGGCATGGTATTGGTCAAAGCTTACACGAAGATCCACAAATCCCGAACTACGGACCTCCTAATAAAGGACCTCGTTTACGACCTGGCATGGTGCTTGCCATTGAACCGATGGTGAATGCAGGCAGCCGCTATGTAAGAACATTGGCGGACAATTGGACAGTCGTGACGGTTGACGGCAAAATGTGTGCGCACTTTGAACATACAATTGCCATTACAGATACAGGTTTTGAGATATTAACAAGATTGTGAGCGCAGGTGATCGGGTTGAAAGAGTCTGATTCGAACCCTCAAATCGGCCAGGTGGTCAGTATTAATAAAGGGCGAGATACCGGGCAGTTCGCGATTGTTATTCAACTCATTGATGAACGGTTTGTTTTAATTGCGGATGGCGACAAGCGAAAATTTGACCGCCCCAAAAAGAAAAACATTCAACACCTGGAGTGTTGTGACTATATTTCTCCGGAGGTGCGGAGCAGTATGCTGGATACCGGCAAAGTCACTAACGGGAAGTTGCGATGGGCTCTTGGAAAATTCATGGATGATGTTCTGGAATTACAGAAGGGAGACGAGTTTGATGGCGAAGGAAGATGTAATTGAAGTTGAAGGCAAGGTAGTTGATACTTTGCCAAACGCCATGTTTAAGGTAGAATTAGAAAATGGTCATACGGTGCTTGCACATGTTTCAGGGAAAATCCGCATGCATTTCATTCGTATTTTGCCTGGTGACAGAGTAACCGTGGAACTTTCTCCGTACGATTTAACCAGAGGAAGAATCACTTACCGTTTTAAATAAGTGTGCACTTCAGGCTCTTAAGGAGGTTTTTAAAAAATGAAAGTACGGCCATCAGTAAAGCCGATCTGCGAGAAGTGCAAAATCATCCGTAGAAAAGGCAAAGTCATGGTGATCTGTGAAAACTCTAAGCATAAGCAAAAACAAGGATAATGAAGGAGGTGCTAACGCATGGCACGTATTGCTGGTGTAGATATTCCACGTGAAAAACGCGTAGTAATTGCATTGACATATATTTATGGAATCGGTCAAAACACAGCTTCCAAAATTCTTGCAGAAGCAGGTGTTTCCGAGGATACACGCGTACGCGACTTGACTGACGACGAACTTGATAAAATCCGCGGGATCATTGACACATTGAAAGTCGAAGGTGACCTTCGCCGTGAAGTGTCTTTGAACGTCAAACGCTTGATGGAAATCGGTTCTTATCGTGGTCTTCGCCACCGCCGCGGACTTCCTGTTCGTGGACAAAACACGAAGAACAACGCGCGTACACGAAAAGGCCCGCGGAAAACTGTAGCAGGTAAGAAAAAATAATCAGTAAAGGAGGTTTTTAATCAATGGCACGCAGAACTAACACTCGTAAACGTCGTGTGAAAAAGAATATTGAAAGTGGCATTGCGCATATCCGCTCCACTTTTAACAATACAATCGTAACGATCACTGATTCTCAAGGTAACGCAGTATCTTGGTCTTCTGCCGGAGCGCTTGGATTCAAAGGTTCCCGTAAATCCACTCCATTCGCTGCCCAAATGGCTGCCGAAACAGCTGCAAAAGCATCCATGGAGCATGGGATGAGGACTCTTGAAGTAACCGTAAAAGGACCTGGCGCAGGACGTGAAGCTGCCATTCGTGCACTTCAAGCTGCCGGACTTGAGGTAACAGCCATCAGGGACGTAACTCCTGTACCTCACAACGGATGCCGTCCGCCAAAACGTCGTCGTGTTTAATGAATTTGTATAAATTCTGTATTACTTGTCTATAATGGGGTAATATATGAATTTATCGTGAAAATTCGATTTTTCCTCACCAGTTGTTGCAAAGATGAAATGTAACATGGGGAATTTCGGTCAGTATCTATGGAAAGTGGCCGGAGTTTCGACGTTTTGAAGGAGGGTATATGTGAATGATCGAGATTGAAAAACCAAAAATAGAAACGATTGAGATCAGCGAAGACGCCAGACACGGAAAATTTGTGATTGAACCGCTTGAGCGTGGATATGGTACAACTTTGGGTAACTCCTTACGTCGTATTTTACTATCTTCACTCCCGGGTGCGGCGATCACTTCTATTCAAATAGAAGGTGTACAACATGAATTTTCAACCGTTGAAGGTGTAGTCGAAGATGTTACCTCTATCATCCTTAATCTTAAAAAACTAGCTTTAAAAATATATTCGGACGAAGAGAAGACATTGGAAATCGATGTGCAGGGCGAAGGGGAAGTGAAAGGTTCCGACATCATGCATGACAGCGATGTTGAAATTTTGAATCCTGAACTTCATATCGCCAACCTTGCAGCCAATGCGAATTTCCGTGTCCGCATGACCGCCCAGCGCGGAAGAGGCTATACACCTGCCGATATGAACAAACGTGACGACCTTCCGATCGGCGTCATTCCTATCGACTCTATTTACACACCTGTATCCCGTGTAAACTATCAGGTGGAAAATACTCGTGTGGGCCAAATGACGAACTACGATAAACTGTCGCTCGATGTTTGGACAAATGGCAGCATCAGCCCGGAAGAAGCCATTTCTTTGGGTGCGAAAATTTTAACAGAGCACTTAAATATCTTCGTCGGTTTGACGGATGAAGCTCAGCATGCTGAAATCATGGTGGAAAAAGAGGAAGACCAAAAGGAAAAGGTTCTGGAAATGACGATTGAAGAGCTGGACCTTTCTGTCCGTTCCTACAACTGCCTGAAGCGTGCAGGAATCAATACGGTCCAGGAGCTGGCCAACAAAACGGAAGAAGATATGATGAAAGTGCGCAACCTTGGAAGAAAATCGTTGGAGGAAGTAAAAGGGAAGCTGGATGAGCTTGGCCTCGAACTTCGCAAAGACGACTAATCGAAAATACACGTCACCGTGAAGGAGGGAAACCAGAATGTCTTATCGTAAATTAGGACGCACAAGCTCTCAGCGCAAAGCTATGCTTCGAGACTTGGCAACAGATTTAATCATCAGTGAACGAATCGAAACAACTGAGGCACGCGCGAAAGAACTCCGCTCCGTTGTTGAGAAAATGATCACGCTCGGAAAGCGCGGCGACTTGCATGCGCGACGTCAGGCAGCGGCTTTCATCCGCAAAGAGATAGCCAACGCGGAAGAAAAACAAGATGCATTGCAAAAACTGTTTTCTGATATCGCACCTCGTTATGCTGAACGTCAAGGCGGATACACTCGAATCATGAAATTGGGACCTCGCCGTGGAGACGGAGCCCCAATGGTTATCATCGAATTAGTTTAATTCGCGATGAAAAAGGGCAGGGCGCGCGGGTCTCGCCCTTTTTCTTTAAGGAAAGTTAATAGCGAGGCGTCAGGGTATCTGCGCTTCCGCTTTTCGATAAAGCTTCAGTGAGCGTTACGATAGGCACAAACAAATAGAAAGTGATCCTGTCTAGCTCCATGCACCTTCTCCCCCGGCTTAACTGCCCGGGCCAAGGTACCGGCTGCCCGGCGCCTGGAGGAAGGTGCAGGCTTTTTTCTATTTATAGGCATTTTTTTAAAATCAACCTACGAAGCAACGAGGAGGAATAAGGGATGCCCGGTCCGGTGATTACTATTGAAGATGTTTCCTTCCGCTATAATGGACAGGAGGCGTATGCCTTAAAGGATGTTTCTTTTTCAGTAGCTGAAGGGGAGTGGCTGGCAGTGGTCGGCCATAACGGATCAGGAAAATCTACTCTTGCAAAAATTTTGAACGGATTGCAGTTCCCGGAACAAGGAACGGTCAAGGTTCAGAATCTTCTTTTAAGCGAAGAGGCGATCTGGGATATCCGCCGGATGGTAGGGATGGTTTTCCAAAATCCGGACAACCAGTTTGTCGGAACGACAGTACAAGATGATGTGGCTTTTGGGTTGGAGAATAACGGAGTGCCGCACGATGAAATGGTCGGCCGTGTCCAAGAGGCATTGGAGCGTGTTCATATGGGTGAATTTCTCAACCAAGAGCCACACCATCTTTCCGGCGGCCAAAAGCAGAGGGTGGCGATTGCAGGCGTCATAGCGCTCCGCCCTAAGGTCATTATCCTGGATGAAGCGACTTCCATGCTGGACCCCCTTGGACGCGAGGAAGTGCTGCAGACCATCAGGGAGTTGAAAGAGGAACAGGGGTTGACAGTCATTTCAATCACGCATGATTTGGAAGAAGCGGCAAGGGCGGACCGAATCATTGTCATGAATAAGGGCCAGGTGTACAAGGAAGGGAAGCCTGAGGAGATTTTTGAATTGGAAGAGGAACTGATCACTTTGGGACTGGATATCCCTTTTCCTGTAAAAATGAGCCATTTATTGCGAAACGCAGGTCTGGACTTGCCTAAAATGTACCTGACAGATGAAGAGTTGGTGAATGATCTGTGGAAATTACATTTCAAGAAGTAGAATACCGGTATTCGGCCGGTACGCCGTTTGAGCGGCTGGCCATCCAAGATGTCAATTTGAACATTAAACAAGGTGTGTTCATGGCGCTGATCGGGCATACGGGCTCCGGCAAGTCGACGATCCTTCAGCATTTGAATGCCTTGCTGCAGCCCACAAAAGGCCGGGTGATCATAGGCGACAGAACGATTGAAGGCGGGAAGAAGGAGAAAAACCTTCGAGGTATCCGCCAAAAGGTCGGAATCGTCTTCCAGTTTCCGGAACATCAGCTTTTTGATGAAACGGTGGAAAAGGACATTTGCTTTGGTCCGATGAACTATGGCGTTTCGGAAGAGGAAGCAAAGAAAAGAGCCAGAAGGCTTATAAAAGAAGTCGGGCTGCCTGAAGACATTCTTCAGAAGTCCCCATTTGATTTGTCGGGAGGCCAGATGAGAAGAGTGGCCATTGCCGGGGTGCTTGCCATGGAACCGGATGTATTGGTTCTGGACGAACCGACTGCGGGACTCGATCCCAGGGGCCGTACAGAAATCATGGATATGTTTCATCGTCTGCACAAAAAAGAGAATCTATCTACCATTCTAGTAACCCACAGCATGGAAGATGCGGCGAAATACGCGGACCAAATCGTCATCATGCATAAAGGGAAGGTACAAAGAACCGGTGATCCGCAGAATATTTTTTCAAATCCTGCAGAACTGCTGGAATTGGGCCTGGATGTTCCCCAGGTTGTCAAATTTCAATATGAGCTTGAACAGCGGATGAATATCAAGTTTGAAAAGACTTACCTGGCATTAGGGGAACTGACCGATGCATTGGCAAGATTGAAAGAGCAGGACGGTGGCGGCTCATGATGGAAAAAATGATTTTCGGGCGTTACATTCCAGGCGATTCTATCCTTCATCGGATGGACCCCCGTTCAAAACTATTATTTGTATTCGGCTTTATACTTATTGTATTTTTGGCGAATAATGTCTTTACCTATAGTATCCTTGTAGGCTTTGTCATTATGGTGATCCTTCTTTCCAAAATGAATATCAAATTCCTGGTGAATGGTTTGAAGCCGGTCATTTACCTGATTATTTTCACTTTCATTTTACAGCTTTTTTTTAACAAAGAAGGCGAGATCATTTTCAGTATCGGCAAGTTTCATATTTATGAGGAAGGGCTGCGAATGGCCATATTCATTTCCATACGGTTTTTCCTCCTCGTATTTGTAACAACCCTGATGACTTTGACAACAACGCCGATCACATTGACAGACGGGCTTGAAAGCCTGATGAACCCCTTAAAACGGGTCAATTTTCCAGTCCATGAGCTGGCGCTCATGATGTCCATTTCTTTGCGGTTCATTCCTACCTTGATGGATGAGACGGATAAAATCATGAAAGCGCAAATGGCAAGGGGCGTGGAATTTTCCAGCGGTCCCATCAAGGACCGGATCAAAGCCATCGTGCCTTTGCTCATCCCGCTATTTGTCAGCTCTTTTAAACGGGCGGAGGAATTGGCGACAGCCATGGAAGCGAGAGGCTACCGCGGAGGAGAAGGGCGGACGAAATACCGTTTGCTGGAATGGAAAGGCCGTGATACGGCAGCAGCTGTCGTGTTTGTCATTTTAACAGGAGTGCTGATCTGGTTGAGGACGTAAAAAGGATATTTGTGAGGGGAAAAATATGCAGCGTTATAAAGCGACCATCGCCTACGACGGCTCCGGTTTTTCCGGCTACCAAATCCAGCCGAAAGGGCGGACGGTCCAAGGAGAAATCGAACAGGTACTCCAAAAACTGCATAAAGGCCAGGCCGTTGGTGTGACGGCTTCCGGGCGCACGGACAGCGGCGTCCATGCCCGCGGCCAGGTCATTCATTTTGATTCGCCTCTAAGGCTTTCAGGTGATCAGTGGATCAAAGCGTTTAACAGCCTCCTTCCGGACGACATTTCCTTTTTAAAAGCTGAGGAAGCCGGCTCCGATTTCCATGCCCGCTTCGATGCCGTGAAGAAAAAATATAAATATTTTTTATATAGCGGCCCGGTAAGGGATCCTTTTAAGCGCCACTTCGCCGCGCATGTTCGCGGGAGCTTGAATGTAGAGGCAATGCGGGAGGCGGCTGGATATTTGACAGGCACTCACGATTTTACAAGCTTCTGCTCTGCGAAAACCGAAACAGGTAACAGGGTGAGAACTCTTTTTGAATTGGACATGGAAGAACACGGAAATGAATTGGTACTGACGTTCATCGGAGACGGCTTTTTATATAACATGGTCAGGATCATCGTTGGAACATTGCTTGATGTCGGAAGCGGAAAAATGGATATTGGCGCCATCCCGGACATTCTGGCTGCGAAAGAGCGAACCTTGGCGGGGAAGACGGCTCCAGCGGAAGGATTGTATCTGTGGGAAGTTTATTATGAGTAAAGGGCCTGGGTGGATCATAAACGTGAAGGCTTGGATCATAAAATTTGATCCTCTCGGACCATAATTGGATCAAATATCTTCATATCAGATCATACAGTCCAATTCCCGATCTTAAATTTTCAAATTCGGATTATAAACAAGTTTTTCATTTGAAAAGACACAGCTTTTAAAAAAACGATTCCGGTCCAGATTAAAATTTCCTGACAACCACGCCTGGTGTTCAAAAACCGCTTGACTTTGCTTGCCAAAGAAGATAGAATATCCTATGGTATTATTTTTATATCTCCACGATAAGCCCCGGAAACTTATTGTGATGAAAATAAAAATACGACGAATGTAAGACTTTTATAATTTTGGGAGGGTAACAAATGCGTACTACGTATATGGCTAAAGCCGGTGACATCAATCGTAAATGGTACGTTGTTGACGCTGAAGGCAAAACACTTGGCCGCCTTGCAACAGAAGTTGCAACATTGTTGCGCGGTAAACATAAACCGACTTATACGCCGAATGTTGATACAGGCGATCACGTAATCATCGTGAATGCAGCGAAAATCGAATTGACAGGCAACAAGCTTCAAGACAAAATGTACTACCGCCACTCAGGATTTGCAGGCGGAATCAAGGCAACAAATG
Organism: Siminovitchia fortis; assembly: GCF_007681465.1. NCBI lineage: Bacteria > Bacillati > Bacillota > Bacilli > Caryophanales > Bacillaceae > Siminovitchia > Siminovitchia fortis. Next base: position 2,297 of record NZ_VEKZ01000059.1, on the reverse strand, counting down.
CTGCTGAAATGAGAGCAAAAAGACCTGAAAAAATGATCGAGCTTGCGATCAAAGGCATGCTTCCAAAAGGACCTTTGGGACGTCAAATGTTCAGAAAGCTGAATGTTTACGCCGGCGCTGAGCATCCACATCAGGCACAAAAACCGGAAGTGTACGAACTTCGCGGGTAATTTAAAGGAGGATAACAATGGCACAAGTTCAATATTATGGTACAGGCCGTCGTAAAAGCTCCGTAGCCCGTGTACGTTTAGTACCTGGCGAAGGCCGTATCGTTGTTAATAATCGTGAAGTAGAAGACTACATCCCATTCGCAGCTTTGCGCGAAGTAATCAAGCAGCCGCTTGCTGCTACTGAAACTCTAGGCAACTATGACGTATTGGTCAACGTTCAAGGCGGAGGCTATACAGGCCAAGCAGGCGCAATCCGCCACGGCATCGCTCGTGCGCTGCTTGAAGCTGACCCTGAATACCGCGCACCGCTTAAGCGTGCAGGTCTCTTAACGCGTGACCCACGTATGAAAGAACGTAAGAAATACGGTCTTAAAGGTGCTCGTAGAGCTCCTCAGTTCTCGAAGCGTTAATATTACTGCTATATCAACGTTTACAGCCTGTTTGGAAGTCGATTCCAAGCAGGCTTTTTTATTAAAAAAAGTACAAAAAATAGTTATAAAAGTTTCCCGCGAATGCAGTGTGAGAATTGCTCTTGCAGCAGATTCCGCCTCTTTCTTTGTTTTGACCCCCTTTCGAGTTGTACTTTTATACTTTCCAGTCATTGGATCTTTCCCCAAACTAATTTGGATAAGCCAACGTATGCCATTAAAATACACATATAAGAACAATTGAGAAATATAAAAGCAATGCAAATTAATGTTCTGGAATCGGGCCATTAATTGAATAAGACTACACAAAAAGTCGCTTTTCCTACGTAAAGGAAAGCGACTTTTCCCTTGTTATCAAGCTTTTTACTTTAAGTTCCTTTGATTAATTTTGAAAATGTTGTTGACTATTCAGTTGGACTGTATTATGTTACTATTAAGTTGAACTATATAGTTGAACTGAATAGAGGGTGAGGATATGAAACATAAATTATTACCATTGTCTGAGACCATGCATTATATTTTATTAGCTCTACGGGAGCCACTCCACGGCTATGCCGTAATGCAGAAGATAGAAAAAATAAGTAATGGTACCGTGATTTTAGCAGCCGGTACATTATACGGTGCGATTGAAAACCTGAATAAACATGGCTGGATTGAATCCGTTGGAAATTCAGGTCGGAGAAAAATTTATATGATAACTGCAGAAGGAAGAGCCATTTTGAAAATGGAACAAGAAAGACTGTTGCATATTTTATCCTTGTATGAAGGAAGTGAATCAAATGAAGGAGTTTAAGGTGTTTTTTGATATCGAAAAAGAAGAGCAATGGCTGAACGAACAATTACAAAAAGGCTATCGCTGTACAAATATCAGTGGATTAGGAATATACACTTTCGAAAAAACCGACAAGAGATATGTGATGCGATTGGATTATCAAGATTATTTACCAAAGAAAAAGCTTGAAGAATACAAGGGGATATATGAAGACTTCGGCTGGAATTATATAACGGCCCCCTCGTTTGGTGGGATTCGTTATTGGCAAAAAGAAGACAATGGTCAAAACGAAATTTTCTCGGATCGCCAATCAAAGAGTAATTATTATAAAAGATTGATGGGTTATTCATTTTGGTTGGGTTTGCTGTTTTTGGCTATTTCTATGCCTTACAAGGCTTCAGATTTATATGCAACTGAAGGTCTTTGGAGTATGAAAGGTGCATTATTTTGGAAAGCATTTTTATTTGAAACCCCATTTGTTCTTTTAAAGTTGCTTCCCGCCTTTATGTTTGTTTTCTTTGGTATCAGTTTCTATAAAGCTTATCGTAAGTATTCAATGTTAAAATGATTGCATTCGGAGTGTTAATTATAGCGCTGCTGTTATTTAATCCAAAAAAATAATCCACCCTTGGGTACTCCTTATAATTTGGATATGGACAGAACGCCTATCCTCATTATAAGGAGTTTTTTATATATCTATGCTCTTTATGAAATAAAAATTCATAAATAAATTGAAAATATTGACATATAATTTTATGAAAGTACAATAAGTTAATAAGGTAGAAATTAGTTGAAAAAGGATGATTTGATGCTTGAAAAATTATCTACGGAAAGTCGCAATCACAACACGGTGGGCTTGGATGAATGTATTTCGCAAGTGAAAAGTGAACCATTTCGCAACTTAATTTTGAACCACTGATGCTGTTT
>NZ_VEKZ01000058.1:0-25714 GCF_007681465.1 Siminovitchia fortis | reverse complement strand
CTCATCCGGAAAGGGAAAAGCACAAAGTACACACGCGCCATTGCGATTTGTCGCAATGGAACCGTGACCCTTTAGGGTCCGGGAACCTCCCCATTTTAATGGGGAGAGGTTTCAGAAGCCGCACTTGGCAATGATAATATACGCCCGCTGTCGATGCAGCAGCGAACTGTAGGATTCTTTGGTATTTTTTCTATTTGGGTATCGGCTAACTTTGTTATTACAACAATTTTAACTGGGATGCTTTTCTTACCTGACATTTCATTCTTAGATGCACTAAAGGCGATATTCCTCGGTTCGGTAATTGGGGCTATCCCGATTGCGCTGATGGGAAGAATCGGAACGAAGACAGGCTTGCCGACTATGGTTATTGCCAGGGCAGCTTTTGGGCAAAAAGGTGCCCTCCTACCAGCGGCTGCCAATACAGTCATACTTATCGGTTGGAGTTGGATTCAGGCTTATATGGCAGGATTAAGTCTGGATTATGCAATTAATTTTCTAACCGGTTATAGTAATATAAATTTATTTACCATCCTGACTCAGGGGCTTGTCATCTTCATTGCCATATATGGTATACGTGGTATTGATAAAGTTCAACGGTTTATTTCAAGTGCAATGTTAATTTTGTCATTTACCATATTTTATAAATTGTTTACCGCATATGACGTTCATTCTCTTATCCAACTTCAATTGTCGGAGAATCCGGAAACAACAGTTATTATTGCCTTCGATGTTGTTATAGCAACCGCTTTTTCTTGGATGTCTTCAGTTTGTGATTATAACCGGAGTGCTAAATCTGAAACTGGCGGGATGATTGCCACTTATTTGGGCTATATATTGGCATCGATGCTGGCATTAGGCCTTGGAGCTGCTGTAGGTGGCTTCAGTCTTGTACTTGGGATGGAGCAGACGTATGACCCTGTTGTACTTCTTGCCGCTCATGGTTTCGGTCTTGTTGCAGCCATTGTAGTTTTTCTTTCTGTCGTATCGACAAATGCGATGGCCCTATACAGTGCAAATATGTCATTTTTAAATGTATTTCCGAAAGCTTCCTTTTGGAAGTCAGCTATTATATTGGGAGTCATAACAGTCATGGGTGCATTATTAAAGGAGAGATTAATGACACATTTCTTTGATTTTGTACTATTTATTGCAACTTTGTATATTCCGATTTTTTCTATTATGATGGCCGATTTCTACATCGTGAAAAAACAACGTTACGACGCTGATGATATAGCTCTTGATAAAAAAGGTTTATATCGCTATATAAAAGGGTTTCACCCAGCTGCGTTTATTGCTTATGCACTCAGTGCTGCTTTTGCTCTTTATTTCACTTATGTCAGTCCACTGACCATCGGATCAACTGTTATCACGTTCTTTTTAGCAGGAATTCTTTATACAGTGTTGGCAAAAATGATGAGTTCCAGTTCTATCACAAAAGGGAAAAGTGAGAAAACAGCATGAAAAAATGGAAATTAGCCGTCGTACAGAGTGATTTTAACGGTGGAAGCAGTTTGCCATAGATTGAATCTCATATTATGGGCTGCATGCAGAAGAATCCGGAAACAATTTGTTTTTCGGTCCGGTAATTTATTATTGGAAGAGCAGTGAGAAGCAATGCCGAGCCGGCAGTCACTATTATATGTTTTCATCAAAAGGCTAAAGAGGCGGTCCGCTTTGCGGGCCGTTTTTTATATTAAAACATCAATTCAAATATGAATCAAAATGCATTTTTGAATTGATGTTTCCAGTTTTGATTCATTAATAAATTACTCATTTCGACATAAATCAACACGAAGGGTTAATGAAGGGCTTTTCTAATTGGCATGATATTTGCATTGATAAAATTAAGAAAAAGAACTACCTATGCAGCCAGATGCGTGGACAGATTTGTATACGCTTCATTCAAGGGGGATTTCATATGAATTGAAGAGTAAAACTAATGTTATTGGATAATGAGGTGTGGGAGATCTTTCCTAATGTTAATTAGATTGTTTGGAAAATTTCTGATAAAATATTGCCCCTTTTTGGAAAGGATTACTTAGGGAATTATAGAATTTTTCAAAAAATATAGGTTTTGGAGGGGAAAGCATGAATACTTCTGAATTTGATAAAGAATTTGTGGAAGAAGTGGAGAAAAGAATTGAAATAATAAGCAATGCAGATACACCTGATAAAAGGTTGAGCACCATCGATTATATCCTGATAGGAATACTAAGTTTTCTAGCTGTTTTATTATTGCTTTTCGGTCGGATTTTATAAAAATAAATTGATTAAAAATGAAAGAGGTGCGTTGCCAAGTGGAAAAATCTAATGGACAAAGTGATCTTTTGCCACTACTTCCCAAAGAAAGGACATGGGGAAGCCTTGACTTTTCAATGGTGAATATTGGTCTTGCTATCGCAACATGGTGTTTTTTAATTGGTGGTACATTATCGCTTTTCGTAGGTTTGAAAATGGGGTTTATTGCCACATTAGCAGGTAATACAATCTCCGTTCTTTTTGTAGCTTTGTCAAATGCCATTCCATCAAGCAGGTATGGGATTGACCAGTATATATTTTTACGGAGTATATTTGGAAAAAAGGGAACCAAGATTCCTGTAATATTAATGGTCATTGTAGAATTTGGATGGGTAGCCACATTAGCTGTTATGTTTGGAAAGGCAAGCAGTAATGCTTATGGTGCTATAACAAATACGCCGTCTGTCTCCAACACAACTGTTATCATTTTTGCACTTATGGCTATAGTGATAAGCTGGATAATTGTATCAAGGGGTTCCAATTCCATCAATTGGTTAAACCGGATTGTAGCCCCATTGTTGGTAACTATGTTAATCGTTATGTTTTACATGCTGTCCCAGCAATACAGCTTTGGTGAAATGTTAGCGCTACAGCCAATAAGCCCTTTTCCAAATGATTTACACAACTATATTGTTGCCTTTGAACTTGGCCTTGGTTCAGGGTTTTCCTGGTGGCCCATCATGGGAGGGCTGACCCGGTTAACAAAATCGGAGCGGGCTGCCTTATGGCCGAATATGATTGGAGTTAATATTTGTGCAGTGTTGGGAACGATGATCGGACTATTGGCTGGATTGGCCATCGGTGATAGCGATCCGACTGCTTGGATGATCCCGATAGGTGGAGCAGTCCTAGGTTTGATCGCATTGATCATTATTTCATTTGCTAACGTTACTGCCATGACATCGCTTGTCTTCTCTACTTGTATGGCTTTAAAACAAATTAAGTTCTTTAGAAATATGAAATGGGAAAACTTAACACTGCTGTTTTTAACATGTACAGCTGTGTTTGCCCTCTTCCCTGAAGTAATATATGGGAACTTCAGCCTGTTTTTAGCGGCATGCGGAACAGTGTTTGGACCATTATCGACAGTCATGTTTGTGGATTACTATTTATTGCGCAAACAACGAATAGATATGAGGGCTCTTTATTTGGATACACCCGGAAAGCCTTATGATTTTATTGGAGGGTACAATATCACTCCAATCATATCAGTAGCTATCTCGGTATTTGTATACTTTTTAATAATCGATCCGATTAGTTTTGAAGGGTCAGCCTTCTTCGATTATGCCTCTGCTACGTTGCCGGCAATGCTTTTAGCAGGAATCCTGTATTACGTGATAACAAAGTTATTTGTCATTCCAAAAGGAATGGGTGGATATGATGCATCTGAAAAAAGGGAAAAAGGCGAGAAAAGTGCTTAATGGTTAAAATTGAGGTTTGGTTGTCGAGGATTATTTATAATCGATAAAAGGAGTGCTGCAAAATGGGGAAGGCAATATTTGGGGGAAAAGATAAAATTACTGTAGCAATAGCCCAAGTTTCACCTGTTTTTTTGGATAAAAAAAGGACAATTGAAAAGGCAATAGATTACATTCATAAGGCAGGAAAAGAAGGAGCAGACCTTGTTGTTTTCCCCGAATCTTATATTCCGGCATTTCCGTACTGGCAACAGGGATATAACGATCCGTCTACTGATTGGTTTGATGTCCATGTAAAGTTTCAAGAGGAATCAGTTGTTGTTGGGACGGAAGACACCGCTTTATTGGGAGAGGCAGCACGTCAAGCAAATGTTCATCTTAACATGGGGTGTACGGAACTTGACGATGCTGTGGGTTCCCGTACACTTTACAATACGATGCTGTATTTTGATAAAAAAGGGAGTTTGTATGGGAGGCATAGAAAGGTTGTGCCGACCAACCAGGAGAGATGTTTTCACGGTATGGGAGGCGGTGGAGATAATCTTAAAGTATACGATACAGATATCGGACGTATTGGCGGTTTGGTTTGCTGGGAAAACCATATGATATTGATCAGGGCACTAATGGCCTTGCAGGGAGAAGAAATTCACATCGCTAATTGGCCGGGTACATGGAGCGGACTCCCAACAGAAAATATGACTTATGTAGACCAAGAGTCAAAAAACCCCCAGTCTTATAATACTAGCGATATTGAACCGGCAATCAGGGCCCACGCCTTTGAAGCGCAGACTTTTGTCATTAGTGCATGCGGCTACCAGCCTGCCGATGAAGTACCGGATGACTTTCCTTATAAAGAAAAAACCAACTGGGACTGGGCAAATGGCGGCAGTTCAATCGTTGATCCGTTTGGCTGTTACATCGTTGAACCGGTTTATGATAAAGAAGCCCTTATCGTTGCAGAATTAGATGGAACAATGATAAAAGCTGCAAAAAACGGTTTTGATCTTTTAGGCCATTATTCACGCCCTGATTTGGTGCAGCTTGCTTATAATAATACTGAATACAGACATTTGGTAGACATGATTAAGACAACGGGTGATGAAGGAACATTGCAAGAAATAAAGGCCCACTTATCGGAAATTACAAGTAAATTACGCAATTGACTAAAGTTACAAAGGACTGTCCAGAAAATGAAGCTCATTTTCTGGACAGTCCTTGTTTTTATTGTCGTATCGAAAGGTTGTTTTATTTCATTCAGGCTGGACAAGATATTTAAGGAAAAAAAGGGGTGAATTTTACAAATGGAAGAGAATAGTCCTGAATATGAAAAAGAACTTGAACGCAGAATTTCTATACTTACCGATAATGGAAAAAAAGACAGTATTATTGAACAACTGCAAAAGTTTGATTTTATGATGATGGGCATTATTGTAGTCGTTTCGTTTCTAATCTTTTATTGGGGCTGGCAATAAATATTCATAAGTTAATAAAAGAAAAGGGGTTTATCTATGAGTAAGGATGATGGCACTTTTGGTCTTTTGCCCGTTTTACCCGAAGAAAGGGTTTGGAACGGTTTTGACTTTTCGATGGTCAATATTGGGTTGGCCATTGCCACTTGGGGATTTCTAATTGGCGGTACACTTTCGGAATTTGTCGATCTAAAAATGGGAATCGCCGCCTCTATAGCGGGGAATACTCTTGCAGTTATGCTTATGGCATTGGTGACAACTCTACCGTCGACAAAATATGGAATAGACCAATATGTATCGTTTCGCAGTGTGTTTGGAATTCAAGGTGTAAAGCTAACTTTAGCTGTTATGGTATTGGTTGAGTTCGGCTGGTGCGCTGTTCTGGCAATTATGTTCGGGCGGGCATCCAGTAACATTTTGGGTGAGGTCACCAATATCTCATCTAGATCAGTTGTACCTGTAATCATATTTGGATTTATAGCCATTGCCATTAGTTGGCTAATTGTCGCCAAAGGGCCAGTTTCAATCAAATGGTTAAATCGTATTGTTGCTCCAGGCTTAGTCTTAATACTTGTTATCATGCTGGGCATCTTGTTAAGCAAATACTCAGTGTCTGAGGTTTTTTCCTTTAAGCCTTCCAGCCCAAATCCTAACCTATGGTGGAATTACATGATTGCATTTGAATTGAATCTTGGCGCAGGACTTTCATGGTGGCCGATTATGGGAGGTCTATCAAGACTTTGCAAAACGCAACGTGCCGGATTTTGGCCGAATTTAATCGGTTTAAACTTTTTCGCAGTATTCGGCCAAATAGTTGGGTTAATGGCGGGATTGGCACTTGGGGTAAGTGATCCGACCGAATGGATGGTTCCTTTAGGCGGAGCGGTGCTTGGGATTATTGTGCTAGTCTTTATAGCATTCGCTAATATTACTTCCATCACCTCGCTCGTATTTTCAACGTCGATGGCTCTGAAGCAAATTAAGCGTATCGAAAGAATGGATTGGTCAAAGCTGACATTCTATTTTCTGCTTTTAACGATTCCGCTAATATTCTTCCCTGACGAAGTTTATAGCCACTTTAATACTTTTCTGGCTATCTGCGGAACTTTCTTTGGGCCGCTGTCAGGGATTTACTTTGTGGATTATTTTATTCTTCGGAAAAGGCGACTTGATATTCGCAGCCTTTATTTTACACATTCGGGAAAACCTTACTACTATTGGGGCGGTTTTAATTGGTCGGCGATTGCAGCCTTTGTGATTGCAACAGCTGCTTATTTTATTATTTTAAATCCAATCACATTTGATAATTCCACGGTATTTCTTTATTTATCAGCATCCATTCCTGCGACAATTTTTGGCGGAGTACTTCACTACATTTTTTCAATGATGATTGTTATTCCCAAAAAATTGGGCGGATATGTTAAAAGCTAATAGGGATATGAATATGGCGAAAACCATATTTGGTGGAAAGGCATTGTAAGTAGACAAGATTAAAAAAATTCAAATGCCGATAATTTGATTCGAATCCAAATTAAAATACATTTTTGCATCAATATTTCTTATTTCAACCCAATAATGAATTAAAATAACTTTAAAAGGCCTTTCTTAAAGCGTTTTCTGTTGGCATGATTTTTGCGATAGATATCAAAGAGAGAATTAAATGGCTCTTTTATAAGCGCAGCGGTATAAGTCTTTGCTGCTGAAAGCGATATCCGGCATCATAAAGCCTCTTTTTCAAGAAATAATAGCGTTCCAATTCAATAGAGTAGGCAGAAGGTGAAAAAACGGTATGACAAAATGGAAGCTTGCCGTCGTACAGGACGATTTTAACGGCGGAGCCAATTTACGTTTAATGGAATCCTATATCATTGACTGCATGCAAAAGCATCCGGAAACAAAGCTCATTTTGTTTCCGGAAGCTGCCGCTGCCGGTTATATTTTTTCAGAAGAGCATGTGAGGAGTAAAGCTGAGCCTGCTGACGGTCCTTCTTGCAGGTTCCTGTCCGGTTTGGCGAAAAGGTTTGATTTGTACATCGGTTACGGTTTGATTGAAAAAAAGGATGACAAATTATTTAATTCACTGAATTTGATCAGTCCGGAAGGCGAACTTTTGGCCACTTATCAGAAAATGCATTTGACCCCCTTGGAAAAACACTTGTTTTCCGCGGGCAACAGACTTGTCACTGTAAAAACCAAACTTGGCACATTCGGCTTAATGATTTGCTGGGATATGGCTTTTCCGGAGCTGGCCCGCCTGCTTGAAAAGCAGGGAACAGACGTCATTCTTGCGCCAAGTGCATGGGAGAGTCCTTATGAGGGGGCGTACGATCGGATGGCATCTGCAAGGGCAATGGATAATACGGTTTATTTGGCAACATGCAATTTCACCGGCGGGGATGGGGACGTCCAATTTTTCGGCAAATCCGCCATTTATGGGCCGGATGGAGCTGTCATAAGTGAAAAATTAACGGGGGAAAGCAGTATCGTTCCAGCAGAAATAGATATTAAAAAGAGACAAGAATTGAAGGAATCTTTTTATTCGATGCGGTCCGATGAACGTACAGATTTGTATACGATTCAATGGAGGGGAGAACGCTATGGAAGTTAAAAAAATAGTGGATTTATCCTTGCCGTTGAATAACGATCTCCCGATTTTTCCCGGGGACCCGGAACCAAATATCCGGCCGGCAACAACAATCGCAAAGCATGGCTACAATACCTCTTATCTGGATATAGGCTCACACACCGGAACACACGTGGATGCTCCTTTTCATTTTAGGGAAGAGGGGAAAACGATTGACCGGCTGCCTTTGGAACATTTTATGGGCGAAGGTGTTTTGATTCCTGTCACAAGTAAACAAGGCGGGCAGGCAATAACGCTTGATGATGCCAGCCCGTACATGGAGAAGCTGGGGCCGAAAAAAATTGTTTTATTCCACACTGGCTGGACCAAATACCTGGGACAAGAGGAATACTTTAACCATCCCTATGTGGATATTGAAGTCGTAGTGAAAATGCTTGACCTTGGCGTCCGTACCTTTTTAATAGACGCTGATCCGCCCAACGGCGAGGATTTCCCGGTACACGAAGCAATTACCGTAGTGAATGGTATTATCGGAGAGAACTTTACGAATTTTGATCAGATTACTTTTGACAACCCGCTGATTATCGCACTCCCGCTAAAAGTTGCCAATGGAGACGGGTCGCCAGTAAGGGCAGTTGCGATAAAGTGTTAAATGCTTACATTAAAAAAAGGAGCTAAAAAAATGAATTTCCAATTTACCATGCAAACAAACGTATTGTCTGAACCAGGTGTTGCTGGGAAGGCAGGCTTTTATTTAAGAGAATATGGTGTAAACAATGTACTTATTGTGACAGATCAAGCAATTGTAAATGCCGGTCTGCTAGAGGGAATTTACGAAAGTTTAAAACAGCAAGGTCTAAATTACACCATTTTTGATAATGTCAAGCCAAATCCGAAAAATACAGAAGTTGAAGCCGTTGCCAAACGTGCACGGGAAAGCTCCGTTGATGGCCTTATTGCAATTGGTGGCGGAAGTGTTATGGATTTTGCTAAGGGTGTCGGTGTTTTACTTACCCACGAAGGCAATATAAAGGATTGGGAAGGTGACTTTACACTTCAAAGGGAAATCACTCCCCTAATTTGCATTCCTACAACGGTAGGCACCGGTAGTGAAGTCACATGGATTGCAGTTATCACAGACACTGCAAGGAATTTTAAGATGGGAATAGTTGACCCTAAGGTAGCACCAAAAATGGCCTTATTGGATTCTGATTTAATTAAAACGCTCCCGCCGTCTGTTACTGCGAGCACTGGAATGGATGCACTTACACATGCGATAGAAGCGTATACTTCCCGTTTTGCTTCCCCAATGACAGATGCTTTGGCATATAAAGCTATCGTGATGATTAAGGAAAATCTTGAAGACTTGGTTCGTGATTCAAAGAATCAGAAAGCTGGACAAGCGCTGTTGAATGCAAGCATGATGGCGGGAATTGCCTTTAACAATTCCAATGTTGGGAGTGTGCACTGTCTTTCCGAAGCGATAGGCGGTTATTACGATTTGCCGCATGGTGTTTTAAATAGCATCTTTTTACCTTTTGTGTTTAGGCGCAATATTCAAGCCGATCAGTCCAGACATGCGGAAATCGCCTATTTATTAGGTGCTGAGGGGAATTTCTCAACTGAAGAAGAGGCAGCCATGGAAGGGTTCAATATCATAATGAAATTGAGGAAAAGTTTAAACTTGCCGAAGTTTGGTGAATTGGAAAAAGTGTCACCTGAAGACTTTAAACATTTGGCGAAGGTAGCAAAAGAAACTCCAATGGACGAAAGCAATGCCAAAGAACTGTCTGAAGAGGAGTATTTGGAAATTATTGAAGAAGCATTTGGGGAATAAAGGGAGGATGGTGTGTAGTCAGCCATCCAAAAAAATCCTGAATTTTAAATTGCTATTGTAAGGAGGGCTCTAATGATGCCAAAATATAAACCGAAAGACTCATCACAATCTCCGCGTTTTGTAGGAAACAGGACTTTTATGAGATTAGAGCAGGTCAGAACGACTAACGATATAGATTTCGCCGTACTTGGCGTTCCTTTTGATACGGCAGCATCCAACCGGACAGGGCAGCGTTTCGGACCCCAGCATATCCGTGATTTTTCCGTGCTGCTCCGTCCGTACAATCCGGATATGGATATTGATATATTCGAATATTGTTCAGGAGTCGATTACGGGGATATCAACGTCATTCCGGGAAATGCACTTCGTACGTACGACAGCATGGTCGAAGGACTGACGCCGCTGCTTGAGAAAAATGTCATCCCGGTCATTATGGGGGGAGACCATTCGATCACGCTGGGGAACCTGCGTGCTTTCCATAAAAGATACGGCAAAATAGCGCTCGTCCATTTTGATTCCCATGGCGACACATGGGAGCATTATTACGGCGAGAAATATATGCACGGAACACCGTTCAGACGTGCGGCAGAAGAAGGGCTTCTCGATATGGAGCATTCCATCCAGGTCGGCATGAGAGGACCGCTTTACGGACCGGGAGATATTGAAGATGCGAGGGATCTTGGCTTTGAAGTCATTCCGATGAAGGAAGTGCGCCAGATCGGTTTCGAAAACGTGATGAAAAGAATCCATGAACGCGTGAAGGACCGCCCGGTATTCGTCACTTATGACATCGATTTCGTTGACCCGGCCTTTGCGCCTGGCACCGGAACCCCGGAAGTGGGCGGGCCGACGAGCTACGAGGCGTTGGAATACGTCCGTGGACTGGACGGGCTCGACGTTGTCGGCTTTGACCTGGTGGAAGTACTTCCGGCTTATGACGCCAACGAAATCACTGCTGTGCTGGCATCGGCAGTTATTTATGAAATGATTACACTCATTGCCCTGAAAAAAAGGCGGCAGCAGGAGAATCAATAAGGAGGACCTGACCTTGATGAAATTACAGATGTACATTAATGGGGAGTGGAAAGAATCAAGCGACAAAGCGGTTCGCGATATTATCAACCCCGCCAATGGGGAAGTGATCGCCCAGGCAGCGGAAGGAACCCTGGAAGATGCGGAAGCAGCCATTAAAGCGGCGAGGGAAGCTTTTGACAGCGGTATATGGTCAGATCTTACCGCCGCGGAGCGGGCGGGTTATCTTTTTAAAATAGCGGATAAATTGGAAGAACATCATGAAGAACTCGTTGAATTGGAAGTAATGGATAACGGAAAGACCCGTGGCGAAGCCGAGTTTGATATGGAAGATGCGGCGGCTTGCTTCCGGTACTATGCGGGATTAATAACAAAGCCTGCGGGTGAAACATTTGATGTGCCTGATCCAAACATTCATTCTATGGTAGTACGTGAGCCTGTTGGTGTAGCAGGGCTTGTTGTTCCATGGAATTTTCCGATGCTCATGAGTGTCTGGAAAATCGCTCCGGCCCTTGCTGCCGGAAACACGATTGTATTCAAGCCTGCGGAAATCACTCCAATTACGGCAGTGAAGGTGTTTGAGATCATGGAACAGGTTGGAATCCCTGCCGGTGTAGCAAACATGATTTTGGGTGATGGCCGCGTAGTTGGGCAGGCGGTTGCTGAAAGCCACGATGTAGACGCTATTTCTTTCACAGGAAGTACCCAGACCGGAAGGAAAATTATGCAGGCTGCAACAGGCAATTTGAAGAAAATCTCTCTTGAATTAGGCGGAAAATCTCCTAATATCATATTCGATGATGTGGATTTGGAAATTGCCGTAGATCAGGCTCTGTTCGGGATTTTCTTAGGCGCTGGGCAAGTATGTGTGGCAGGAAGCCGCATTCTTGTTCAAGAAGGATTATATGACCGTTTCGTCGAGCGCTTTGTCGAACGTGCCAAAAAGATCAAAGTAGGACCAGGAAACGAAGAGGGCGTGGAAATGGGCGCCATCGTCAGCGAAAGACAGATGAATAATATATTGAACTATATCAAGATCGGCCAGGAAGAGGGCGCTGTTCTTGCGGCTGGCGGCAAACGAATCATGGATAGGGGCTTGGATAAAGGATTCTTTATTGAGCCGACCGTATTTACGGATGTGACGCAGGACATGCGTATCGTCCAGGAAGAAATTTTCGGCCCTGTTGTGACAATCCAAAAGTTTAAGGATGAAAAAGAAGCGATTGAACTGGCCAACGACGTTGATTATGGTTTGGCAGGCGGTGTCTTTACAAATGACGGTGCACGTGCTTTACGTGTCATTAAAAAGCTTCGGGCAGGCATTACATGGATCAACACCTACCATCCGGCATTCGTTGAAGCACCGTGGGGCGGCTATAAACAGAGCGGGATCGGGAGAGGCTTAGGAACATATGGTTTGGAGGACTTCCAGGAAGTCAAACAGATTAATATTAATTTGAACCCCGGCATGGCAGGCTGGTTCAAGGATTGATCAAGAAACTCAACAGTGCATCATGCATTGTTGAGTTTCTTTATTTTTCCACGGCTTTTGTCCATAATTCTTCAATCACTTCGCTGAATGATTTTAAAATCGCTTTTTCTTCTTTTTTCTTTAAATAGATTAATGATGTTTTAAAATGGAACTTTTGATCTGTAAGTGGAATGGGAATCAGTTCTTCGTTTTTAATTTCCTTTTTGATGAGGTTGCTTGAAAGCACGCCATATCCAGTTCCTTTCAAAATGGCCCGCTTAATTGCTTCTTCGCTGCCAAATTCAATGATTTTCTTTGAGTGGAGATCCGCCTGGTGAAGGTATTGATTGATGAATCCCTTATAGTTTCCTTCGATTCGATACCGGATAAAAGGCAGCTCGGTAATCAGCTCATCGACCTGGAACTCCTTCATGGCGTTTTTTCCGGCTACTAGCAATAACTCTTCCTCATCAAGCACGATGTTTTTCATGTCGTTTTTCGATATTTCCCCGACAATCACACCTAGATCGTAGGTGTTGGATTCAATTCCCTTGATGACCTCGTCGCTGTTGCATGAAACCAGGTTGATATGGACATCTGGAAACGTTTTTAGAAATTCGGAAATGACCAAAGGAAAAAAGTTCGTGC
This sequence comes from Siminovitchia fortis, assembly GCF_007681465.1. Taxonomy (NCBI): domain Bacteria; kingdom Bacillati; phylum Bacillota; class Bacilli; order Caryophanales; family Bacillaceae; genus Siminovitchia; species Siminovitchia fortis. The sequence continues at coordinate 12,957 of NZ_VEKZ01000058.1, read as the reverse complement.
AATAGTACTCTGAAGCGGCAATTTTAAGATAGCCGTGCGGTTTGCCAAGCTCCAAAAAAGCTGTTTCCATTTCATCTACAATCATGAAAAGCTGGTCAGTGTATTTTTTCAGGAGCTTTCCGGCGGGGGTCAAATGGTTCTTTTTGCCGACGCGAAAAAATAATAACTGGTTGAGCTCTTTCTCCAACGACTGAATTTGGGCTGTGACGGTCGGCTGTGTAAAATTCAAGATTTCCGCGGCTTTCGTAAAGTTTAAGCATTCAGCTACGACTTGAAACGTCTTTAGATTTCTTAGTTCCATGGTCCCCACCCCTGTGTTCTTTCTAGTCACAGTTTATCACAGATCCGGCTTGACAGAGAATGCATCAGCCGGAGCTATCGTAACGATAGTATTTGTCAATTTCACAACCGTTCCTTCACGTGCTACTTTTATTTTAGTGGAGGTGATCTCGTGATTGTCTGTACAACTCCCGATTTATCGGATGAGCTGAAAGAAACATTGGCAGCCCAAACGCAACTGCGTGTCCATCAAAAAAAGATTGCCGAACTTGGTGCAAGGGATAAAGAGGAGACGGAGATTCTGATCACCTACGGCAATTTTGAAGACGCAGTCACGGTTGAAGAGCTGGAGCAGCTGCCAAATTTGAAGTGGATTCACGTATTAAGCAGCGGCACGGAACAGCTGCCGGCGAACTATACCAAGGAACAATCTATTCTTGTTACTTCCTCGAAAGGAATTCACGCCATTCCGATCAGTGAGTATGTGATAGCCGCTCTTCTTTATTTTGCAAAAAGAATTCCGGATTTTCGCCGTCTTCAGAAACGTATGCAATGGTCATACTCCGAGGAGATGTTTGAAATCCATGAAAAAACTTTAGCTGTATTGGGAACCGGTTACATTGGCAGTGAAATCGCCAAAAAGGCGAAGGCGCTCGGGATGAATGTGATTGGAGTGAATCGAAGCGGCCGGGATGCCGATGGTTTTAACAGAGTTATTAAAATAGAACGGCTGAAAGAAATCCTTCCGGATTGTGATTATGTATGCAGTGCGCTCCCATCTACTAAGGAAACTAGGAATTTAATCAATAGTGAAATGGTTTCATGTATGAAGGATGGGGTGGTTTTTATTAATGTTGGAAGGGGGGACCTGGTCGTGGAAGAAGATCTGATCCAAGCTTTGAAGTCCGGGAAAGTAGCCGGCGCCGCATTGGACGTTTTCAGAGAGGAACCGCTTGAAAACGGACACCCCTTTTGGCGGATGGAAAATGTTTTGGTAACACCTCATGCGTCTGCCAGGACGAGTAGATACATGGAGAGGGCTTTAAGCATTTTCTTGAATAACTTTTCTCATTTTAGAAATGGAGAAACCGGCAACTTGGCAAATAAAGTGGCCTTTTAAAACGAGATTAAGAGAGTAAAGGAGAACTGACAGATGAAATATCAACAGGATCCAACATTCAAAGAACCCCGATTCAGCGGCATCAGCACATTCATGAGGCTTCCGCATGTGAAAACAACGGAAGATGTGGACGTGGCCGTCGTTGGCGTCCCTTTTGACACCGGGCAGACCTTCCGGACAGGCGCAAGGCTCGGACCGCAAGCGATACGGAACTTTTCTTCCTTGGTCCGCTGTTCTTCCAACCACCACAAGATTAATATTTTCGATTATATTTCGGCAGTGGATTATGGGGACATTCCGGTTGTTCCCGGATTTATCCAAGAAACATATGAAAATATGGTCGATGTGCTGGCTCCCATGTATGAAAAGGAGATTGTTCCCATTGTCATGGGCGGGGATCACTCTATCACACTTGGAGAACTTCGCGCCGCTGCCAAACATTACGGCCCGGTATCTTTGTTGCATTTTGACGCCCATACAGACACGGTTGACAGCTATTTCGGACAAAAATATACGCACGGCACTCCATTCAGGCGTGCTGTCGAGGAAGGGCTGATTGATCCTGCGTCATCCATTCAAATCGGCATGCGCGGTTCCATGAACAGTGTGAATGAATACGACGATTCAAGGGAACTCGGATTTGAAGTCATCACTACAGATGAGTTGCTGGAAATGGGAATCCCTGCGCTGATTTCAGCCATTAAAAATCGGGTAAAAGGCCACAAAGTATTCCTTTCTTTTGACGTAGATTTCGTTGATCCCGCTTTTGCCCCGGGCACAGGAACCCCGGAGGTCGGAGGCATTTATCCAAGGGAAGCCTTTAAAATTTTACGGCAGCTGGCAGACATCAGGTTTATCGGATTTGATGTTGTTGAAGTTCTTCCTGCATACGACCATGCCGACATTACTTCGGCATTGGCAGCTAATGTCATGTTTGAAATGATGTGTTTGGCAGCGTTGAATAAAAAAACGGCGGTATTGGACATCAAGTGAGAAAACCCGGCGCTTTGCCGGGTTTCGCCTAACCATAGGAATCGACTATTGAAACGATAAGAAACCGCTATTTTTAAACAGGCGGAAGCGATGCTATATTTTATAAAAGCATCAAACTTGTAAGCGTTTACCTTATTTTCAAAAGGGGGATTTTGATGGGGACAATTGACATCGTAATCATTATTCTTTATTTTGCCCTGATTGCAGGTGTTGGTGTTTATGGGGCACGGCGGGCGACGAATTCGGAGGAGTATATGGTTGCAGGGCGCAATCTGAATTTCTTTATGTATCTCGGCTGCTTGGCTGCCGTCATACTTGGTGGAGCCTCGACAATGGGAACAGCCAAACTGGGGTACGAGTTCGGGCTGTCGGGCATTTGGATGGTCGTTGCGATCGGTGCGGGTGTCGTTTGTCTGGGAATCTTTTTAACAAAGAAAATATCACGCTTTAAAGTATTGACGATCAGCGAAATGCTTGAAAAACGCTACAATAAAGAGACGAGACTGGTCAGTGCAATTGTTGCCGCTATTTATACCTTGATGTTGACAGTTGTTCAGATGATCGGCATCGGCTCTCTTCTAAATGTCTGGCTGGGGTGGAATTTACCGCTGTGTATCATCCTTGGCGGAGGAATTGTCTTTTTATATACCACATTGGGAGGCATGTGGTCTGTCACAATGACAGATATTGTGCAGTTTGTCATAATGACAGTGGGGGTTTTCTTCCTTATGTTGCCGCTCAGTCTGTCTAAAGCGGGAGGATGGGGTGCATTAAATGCGGAATTACCAGCGGAATTTTTTAATCTTGGACATATAGGCGGGGACCGCATCTTCCAATATTTCATCCTGTTTACACTCGGGTTGATGGTTGGACAAGATATATGGCAGAGGCTGTTTACAGCCAGGACGCCTAAAGTATCAAAATACGGTACGATGGCAGCAGGAATGTATGCTATGGTCTACGCAATCGCACTGGCAGTTATTGGCATGTGTGCTTTTATCTTGATTCCAAATATCGCCGATTCGCAAAATGTCTTTGCAGAGATGGCGATGGTGGCTTTGCCCCCAGGGATTCTTGGAATTGTTTTGGCGAGCGTCGCTTCAGCCGTCATGTCTACAGCATCGGGGACCATCATCGCCTGCTCCACATTAATTTCAAACGATGTTGTCAAAAGATTCTTCAAGCCTGATATAGGTGATAAACAGTTCATGCTTGTTTCCCGTTTGACCACTGTAGGTATCGGCATCTTCTCAATCATATGCGCCATTTGGATTCAAGATATACTCGTTGCTCTGGACGTTGCCTATGCCGTATTATCAGGCGCTTTATTCTTCCCGGTCATATTTGGATTGTTTACAAAGAAAGTCAACGCCCGGGCGGCCTTTTACTCTATCATTTTAAGTGCAGCCGTCATTCTAGCGGGATTGGGAATATTGGGGATTACAGCAACAGAGCCGATTGTTTACGGTTTGGCGGTTAGCCTGGTCTCAATTGTCCTGCTTTCATTTTTCCCATCTAAAAAAGAGAAAGATGAAGAAGATATAAAGGTTGGATAACGGGACGGTTTTGCTGAATTTGTGCAATTCCTGCTCAGATTCGTGCAATTCACCCAAAGTTCGTGCAATGGATCCACCCTTTATCATGAAATGGCTAAAAGCAGACGAAACCGCCACCTGCCTCCCCCATAGGAAACACGCTTTATCATAAAATGGCTAAAAGCAGACCCTCCAGGGCCTGCTTTTGCCAGTTTATTGAACTCCGCCATACGGAAATTGGTTGGAATATCCGGCATGCTGCTGGTAAGATTGCTGAATCTTCTGCTCGCTTTCCGCATCAAAGGAATACCAGCCGTTTTTGAACATGTGCTCAAATAAGCTTCGCTGCGCATGCTGCGTTTCGTTGAAAATGGTAAGCAGATCATCATAGAGATGCTGGTGGCTTGCTTCGTGAAGAGCAACCGCGTAGCTGTTTGTCATGTATTTTTCCGTTGCCAGCATGTCGTTCATAAAATCACGGTCATTCATCTGCGGTGTCTTTGGAACTTGCATCGACGGGTTATTGATTTTTTGACCTGATTGGTTTTGATTGTTCATATTATCATTCTTCCCCTTTCTCCATTACATGATTTTGTTGTTCTGCTGCTTTTCCTGCAAGTGGGCAAGCAGCATTTCGTAATGGCGCTGGTGCATTTGTCCGCATTTTTCGATTTCCATTTTGATGGCCTGGTCCTGGCTCTGCCCCGCAAAAAAATGTGCTTTTTTCATTGCCAGCAGGTTCCACGCCAGCATATCATTGATGTAAGAGAGATCTTTTGTTGTAATGACGTGCGGCGGCTGCGGCATGATCGGCTGCTGCTGATTCGGCATTTGCTGATTTTGCATATCTTTCCCTCCTTGATCTTTACAAAAATAGCTTGCGTGCACGTATGATTTTTATTCATGAAAATGGTAAACAACAAAACTGAAAAGTGGTACGATATGAGAAAGCGGTTACATTCAGAATTGCATTCCTAGGAGGCATCATTCATGGCAAATGTAATGCGCAATTTCTTTTTGTTTTTATCAAAAAATAAATTTCTTACAAGGTCGGCAAAAAAATACGGTCTTCGCTTCGGGGCCGCAAGGTTTGTTGCCGGTGAAACCATCGAACAGGCGGCTGCCGTTATCAGGGATCTGAATGGAAAAGGGTTGAAGGCCACGATTGATTACCTGGGGGAATTCGTTGACAATAAAAAGGAAGCAGATCAAATGGCGGACAATTGCATCAATGCAATCGAAGCGATCGGGCGGGAGAAGCTTGATTCGCAAATATCCCTTAAGCTGACATCGATGGGGATGGATATTTCCGATGACATTGTCATGGCCAACATGAAAAGAATCATGGAAGCGGCGAAAGAGAATCATGTCTTTGTCACCATTGACATGGAAGATTATGAACGGTGTGAAAAGACCCTTCAGATTTTCAAGCAGCTCAGGCTTGAGTATGACAATATCGGAACGGTCATCCAGGCGTATCTTTTCCGGACACTCCAGGATATGAAGGACCTGGATGAGTATGCGCCCAGCCTGCGCCTCGTCAAAGGAGCCTATAAGGAGTCTTCCGAAGTAGCATTTCCTGACAAAGCGGATGTGGATGAGAATTATAAAAAAATCATCCAAATGCATCTTTTGCATGGACATTATACGGCTGTTGCCACACATGATGATGCGATCATCGAATTCACGAAGCAATTCGTGAAAGACAACAACATATCCAATGATCAGTTCGAGTTTCAAATGCTGTACGGCATCCGGCCGGAACGCCAATTGGAGCTTGCAAAAGAAGGCTATACGATGCGGGTCTATGTTCCGTACGGAACTGACTGGTACGGCTATTTCATGCGGCGGCTTGCCGAACGGCCGGCCAATGTCTCATTTGTATTAAAAGGATTGCTTAAGAAATGATGCCAATATATTTTTCGAACTTTTAATTAGAAATGATTGCGCAAATTTTACAATTCCGTTATATTAGTAGTTAACGAGACTCATTTCATACATGAGATTTTTTTTAAAAACAAAATGAATGAGTGTTCATTCAAAGTTGTGAAGGAGGAAATTGCATTGTCATTTCGAATTCGAAAGGCGGCAGTCCTTGGTTCAGGAGTCATGGGCTCCGGCATAGCTGCGCACTTGGCCAACGTTGGGATCCCAACCCTGCTTCTGGATATTGTTCCAAAGGAACTGACGGAAAAAGAAAAGGCAAAGGGCCTGACACTGGAAGACAGAGAGGTGCGGAACAGGAATACGGCAGAAGCTTTGAAAAAACTGTTGAAGCAAAAGCCTGCTCCTCTTACAAGCAAGAAAAATCTGAACCTGATCACAGCCGGAAATCTGGAAGATGACTTGGACAAACTGAAAGATGTGGATTGGATCATTGAAGTGGTAGTGGAAAATCTTGAAGTGAAAAAGAAAGTGTTTGAACAGGTTGACCAATACAGGAAAGCAGGATCGATCATCAGCTCCAACACATCAGGAATATCTGTGGAAGCGATGTCTGAGGGAAGGTCCGATGATTTCCAGAAACATTTCCTTGGGACACACTTTTTCAATCCGCCGCGCTATTTGAAGCTGTTGGAAGTCATCCCGACAAAAAAGACCGATCCTGAAGTGCTCGAGTTTATGAAAAAATTCGGGGAAGATGTACTGGGCAAGGGGGTCGTTGTTGCCAAAGACACACCGAATTTCATCGCAAACCGCATTGGGACGTACGGCCTTCTCATAGCTGTCAGAGAAATGCTGAAAGGCGGATACAGCATTGGTGAAGTGGATTCCATCACGGGAACATTGATCGGAAGGCCGAAAAGCGCCACGTTCAGGACGCTCGATGTCGTCGGTCTTGATACTTTCATCCATGTCGCCAACAACGTGTACGAACTGGTGGAAGGCGAAGAGAAGGAAGTGTTTGAGGTTCCTGATTTTATGAACAAAATGCTTGAAAAAGGCTGGCTTGGCAGCAAATCCGGGCAGGGCTTTTATATGAAAAAGGGCAAGGAAATCCTGCAGCTCAATCCGGAAACGTTCGAATATGAACCGCGGAAGAAGTTCAAAACGCCAGGACTTGAAATGGCAAAGCAGGAAAAGGGAACAAAGCGGAAAATGAAAGCGCTTATGTATTCGGATGACCCGGCAGGAAAGCTGCTCTGGAAGATGACGGCGCCGGTGCTGGCGATTTCAGCGGAGCTTCTCGGAGAAATTGCGGACGATATCGTCGCGATTGACCGGGCGATGAAATGGGGGTTCGGCTGGGAACTCGGACCATTTGAAATGTGGGATGCCATCGGAGTGGAGAGTTCTGTCGCCAAAATGGAGGAGGAAGGCATCAAGATTCCTGAATGGGTAAAGGAAATGCTGGAAAGCGGCCATACTTCTTTTTATCAAGAAAACGACGGAATCGAATACTATTTTTCCAATGGTGAATATAAACAAATTCCCAAAAATCCCAAAGTGATAGATTTGAAGCTTTTGAAAAAACAGGGGAAAGTGTTAAAGAAAAATTCAGGAGCAAGTGTAATTGATGTCGGAGACGGGGTGCTTCTCCTTGAATTTCATTCCAAAAGCAATGCGATCGGCTTCGATATCATTCAAATGCTCAATTATGCGATCGAAGAAACAGAAAGCAACTACAAAGGCCTCATCATCGGAAACCAGGGGAAAAACTTCTGCGTAGGAGCAAATATTGCTTTGATTTTAATGGCGGCCCAGGACGATGACATTTTCGAAGCCGATATGATCGTCCGCCAGTTCCAGCAGGCGATGATGAAAATTAAATACAGCGAAAAGCCGGTTGTGGCAGCACCATTCGGCATGACGCTCGGCGGGGGAGCGGAGGTCTGCCTGCCTTCCGCACACATCCAAGCGTCCATGGAAACGTATATAGGCCTTGTGGAAACTGGCGTCGGGCTCATTCCGGGCGGAGGCGGAAACAAAGAGCTTTATATTAAAACACTTAAGAGCATGGCTGATGGCGTGGAGTTTGATTTGCAGCAAGTGGCGAACAAAGTGTTTGAAACGATCGCCATGGCGAAAGTATCCACTTCAGCGGAAGAAGCGGTGGAAAATAACTTTTTGAATCAGGCGGACGGGATATCTGTCAATGGAGACCATCTCATTTATGATGCGAAACAGGCTGTTTTGGCCTTACATGAACAAGGATATAAACCGCCGGTCAGAGAAAAGATCCCGGTTACTGGAGAGACAGGATACGCAGCCTTGCTGCTGGGTGCGGAAGCCATGAAGCTGTCAGGCTATATTTCCGAGCATGATATGAAAATAGCGAAGAAATTGGCATATGTGATTGCGGGCGGAAAAGTGCCGTATGGAACTGAAGTAGATGAGCAATATTTGCTGGACCTTGAAAGGGAAGCTTTCTTAAGCCTTGCGGCAGAGCCGAAATCACAGCAGCGCATGCAGCATATGCTTGTCAAAGGGAAACCATTGAGAAACTGACCAAAGTTTACTAGGAAATGAGGAGGATCATTTATGCGTGAAGCGGTCATTGTGGCCGGTGCCAGGACGCCGGTCGGCAAAGCAAAAAAAGGGACGCTCGCCCATACGCGTCCGGATGATCTGGGGGCGCTGGTCGTAAAAGAAACTTTGAAGCGGGCAGGCGATTATGAAGGAAACATCGATGATATCATTATTGGCTGCGCCGTCCCGGAAGCCGAGCAGGGGCTGAACATGGCACGGAATATCGGGGGGCTTGCGGGCCTGTCCGATGATGTCCCGGGTATTACGATCAACCGGTTTTGTTCCTCGGGTCTGCAGTCGATTGCATATGCCGCCGAGAGGATCATGGTTGGATCTTCAGACACAATCATTGCCGGTGGTGCTGAATCGATGAGTCTTGTACCGATGACAGGGCATGTCATCAGGCCGAATCTGCAGCTCGTGGAATCAGCTCCTGAATATTATATGAGCATGGGGCATACAGCCGAAGAGGTCGCAAGGAGATTCGGCGTATCAAGGGAAGACCAGGATGCTTTTGCGGTACGGAGCCATCAAAAAGCGGCAAAGGCGATTGCCGAAGGAAAATTTGATGATGAGATCGTTCCGGTGGATGTGGTTGCAAGAACGGTAGGCCCAGATAATAAGTTAAAAGAAAAGCATATTCAATTTTCCCGGGACGAGGGGGTCCGTCCGGATACAAATATGGAAGTACTGTCAAAGCTTCGCCCGGCGTTCTCTGTCACGGGCACGGTCACGGCAGGAAATTCCTCACAAACGAGCGATGGAGCGGCAGCGGTCATGGTGATGGACCGCGAGAAAGCGTATTCTATCGGGCTTGAGCCGATGTTAAAATTCCGTTCGTTTGCCGTTGCGGGAGTGGCGCCCGAGATCATGGGTGTGGGGCCGGTTGCAGCTATACCGAAGGCATTGGAAATTGCAGGACTCGAATTGTCTGATATCGGACTGTTTGAGCTTAATGAGGCGTTTGCTTCCCAGGCGATTCAGGTGATACGGGAATTGGGGCTTGATGAAGAGATTGTCAACGTAAACGGGGGAGCCATTGCACTTGGCCATCCGCTCGGATGCACAGGTGCGAAACTGACTTTGACGCTCGCCCATGAAATGAAGCGGCGGCAGGTGCAGTTCGGAGTTGTCACAATGTGTATCGGCGGCGGTATGGGAGCAGCTGGTGTGTTTGAACTTTTATAAAATGGAGGAATGAGCGATGTCTAAAGAAACTGAAAAACTCATTAAAGGCGGGGCATTTTTAATCGAGGATATTTCTGCTGATCAAATGTTCACTCCGGAAGACTATACTGATGAGCAAAAAATGATTGCGAAAACAACGGATGATTTTGTTACAAACGAAGTAATGCCGCAGGTGGAGCATCTGGAAAATCATGAATTTGACCGCTCGGTCAAACTGTTGAAAGAAGCCGGGGAGCTTGGACTATTGGGAGCCGATGTTCCGGAGGAATATGGAGGCTTGGCACTTGATAAGGTCAGCTCCGCCCTCATTGCGGAAAGAATGGCAAAAGCCGGGGGTTTTTCAATTTCCCATGGCGCGCATGTCGGAATCGGATCGCTTCCTATTGTGTTGTTCGGGACGGATGAGCAGAAACAGAAATATTTGCCGTCTTTGGCAACCGGCGAACTGCTTGCCGCATACGCGTTGACGGAGCCGGGATCTGGATCGGATGCATTAGGGGCAAAAACAACGGCCAAGCTGAATGAAGCCGGAACCCATTATATTTTAAATGGAGAAAAACAATGGATTACGAACTCGGCATTTGCGGACGTATTCATCGTCTATGCAAAAGTGGACGGGGAGCATTTTTCCGCATTCATTGTTGAAAGGGAATATCCGGGAGTATCGACCGGTCCGGAAGAAAAGAAAATGGGGATCAAGAGCTCTTCGACCCGTACCCTCATTTTGGAGGATGCCGAAGTTCCGGTTGAAAATCTGCTCGGAGAAATAGGGAAGGGCCACCGGATCGCTTTCAATATTTTAAATATCGGCCGCTATAAGCTGGGGGTAGGTGCTGTTGGTGCTTCCAAACGGGCCCTTGAGATCACTTTGGAATATGCCAACCAGCGGAAACAATTCAAGACACCGATTTCCCAGTTTAATTTGACAAAAGAAAAATTCGGGACGTTGGGAGCGGAAATCTATGCCGCAGAAAGCTCGGTCTATCGGACGGTCGGCCTGTTTGAAGAAAGAATGAGCCGGCTCAGCGGCGAAGAGATCAAAGATGGGACGGAAGTGGCGAAATCAATCGCGGAGTACGCCATTGAATGCTCGTTGAATAAGTTTTTCGGAACGGAAGTCCTTGACCATGTTGTCGATGAAGGTGTGCAAATCCACGGCGGATACGGTTACATGGAAGAATATGAGATAGAAAGAGCGTACCGCGATTCGAGAATCAACCGTATTTTTGAGGGAACGAACGAAATCAACCGGCTACTTGTCCCGGGAACCTATTTGCGCAAAGCTTTCAAGGGGGAACTGCCGCTCCTTGAAAAAGCCCAAACCCTTCAGGAAGAGCTGATGATGCTCATGCCGGAAGAACCTGGCAATGAACCGCTCGCCCAGGAAAAACAATTGACTGGCGGTACGAAGAAAGCAGCACTCATGATTGCGGGACTTGCTGCCCAGAAGTACGGAAAAGCATTGGAAAATGAACAGGAAATCTTGTCCAGGATTGCTGACATTGTTTCACTGGCCTATGCAATGGAGTCGGTGGTCCTTAGAACAGAAAAAGCCATTAACCGCAGCGGCCTGGAAAAAAATAAGCAGAAACTGCTTTATACAGAGATTTTCTGCCAAGATTCCATCGTGAGGGTGGAACAATTGGCGAGAGAAAGCCTGGCTGCAATCGAGGAAGGAGATACCTTCCGCATGATGAACTCCGCCCTTCGCAGGTTGACGCGCCACACGCCAATCAACGTCATTGCGAAAAAGCGGGAGGCTGCCGAGCAGTTGATCGCAGCGGAAAAGTATGTAGTTTGATGAAAAGGGAACGAGCAGGCCGTGAGGCTTGCTCGTTTTTGAGTGCGCCCAGCATGGGCGCAGTCTATAGGGTGCAAGTCCCGAGCTGTGAAGGCAGAAGTAGCAGCTAGCTTAACGCAAGGGTGTCCGTGGTGACGCGGAATCTGAAGGAAGCGGGAGGCAAACCTCCGGTCCGAGGAACACGAACTCCATATAAGGCTAGGTATGGTTGGGTGAGTTTGCTTAACAAAACAAAGCCCTTTCTGCCGAAGTCCATATCGAGTAGATGGAGCGGATAGGTGGAGGGAAAGACTGCGTTCTTACCTGGGGAGATCTGATGGATACGCCAAGTACTCTTGGTAACCTGTCCAGTGATGGACAGCTGAACTATCAGAAGTCAGCAGACGCCATAGTACCATCCAGCTTAAGATGGATGGGAAGGGCTGAACAATTAAGAGAGAACAGGACTCTTGGCATTCAGTCACCTGTGATGACCACAGATAACCGAAAGGCATGCTTGAAGGAGGAAATGGTGAATCCCATGGGGGACTTCAAGATGGTGGAGCAGAGACTGGCATAAGAAGAAGGACTGTTCACGTGAAAGAGGTGTAACGAATGTTGATGGAGCGAATCCTGTCGCGTGGAAACCTGCTTGCCGCCCTGAAACGGGTGGAGAGAAACAAAGGGAGCCATGGAGTGGACGGTATGCCCGTACAAAACCTGCGAAGGCATATCATGGAACACTGGGACTCCCTGAAAGCGGAACTTCTCGGGGGAACCTATGAACCGCAGCCTGTCCGCAGGGTCGAAATTCCGAAACCTGACGGCGGTGTGCGCTTACTGGGCATCCCCACCGTGACGGACCGTTTCATTCAGCAGGCCATCGCCCAGGTGCTGTCCCAAATGTATGACCGGACATTTTCAGACCACAGCTACGGGTTCCGGCCAGGCCGGAGCGCTCATGACGCGGTCAGGAAAGCGAAAGGATACATACAGGAGGGAAAGCGCTGGGTGGTGGATATGGACTTGGAGAAATTCTTCGACAGGGTCAACCATGACAGACTCATGGGCATACTTGCGAAGCGAATCGAAGACAAGAGGCTTCTTAAGCTAATCCGAAAATACCTAAAATCGGGGGTCATGATGAACGGTGTAGTGACAATCAATGAAGAAGGGACTCCGCAAGGTGGACCCTTGAGCCCGCTGCTTTCCAATATTGTCCTAGATGAACTGGACAAGGAATTGGAGAAGAGGGGGCATTCATTTGTCCGATACGCCGACGATTGCAATATTTATGTGAATTCCAGAAAGGCAGGACATCGGGTCATGGATTCCCTTACCTCATTTATCGAGGGAAAGCTTAGGCTGAAGGTGAACGGGACCAAGTCCGCCGTTGACCGCCCATGGAAGAGGAAATTTCTCGGATTCAGCTTCACCTCTCATAGGGAGCCGAAAGTTCGGATTGCCAAAGAAAGTATGAAGCGGATGAAGGATAAAGTCCGCGATATTACTTCAAGGAAGAAGCCCTATCTATTTAGCCCCTAAATGAACTTGGACAATAAGAGTAAAAATTATTATACTGCTTAATGTAC